>JBJHCI010000331.1:0-3093 GCA_050485925.1 Maricaulaceae bacterium | reverse complement strand
CCGACTGGACTATGACCATTGCGGGCAACTGGTTCTTCTTCGCGGTGATGACGGTGATCTTTCTGCCGGTGTTTTGGTTCGTGACCGACGCTTTCATCGAAAAGCGCCTCGGCCCGTGGACCGGCGGCGCGGTCGCAGGCAGCGACAGCGCTGATGACGACGCCGATGCGCCGCTCACTGCAGGCCAGAAGAAGGGCCTTGCCCATGCCGGTCTTGCCGTGCTGGCGGTCATGTTCATCTGGGTGTTTCTGACTGTGGACCTGCTTGAGGTCGTCACGGGCTTCATTTTCGGCTTTTTCGGTTGGCAGCCCTGGTCAATCTGGGGTGGCAACCCGCCCCTGTTCAATCCCGATCCCGAGCTGGAAGTGACCCAGCAGCTGGTTCCGTTCTTCACCTCTCTGGTGGCAGGTTTCCTCGTGCTCTTCCTCGCAGCCGGCATCGCCTATGGTATGGCGGCGGGCACCATCAAATCCCACCGTGACACAGTGGAGATGATGGCCGGCGGCATGAAGGATATGGGCTATTATCTCGTACTGGCCTTTGCGGCTGCGTATTTCGTGGAGATGTTCAACCTCTCCAATCTGGGGATCATCTCGGCGGTCAATGGCGCGAATGCGATCCAGCAATCGGGCCTGCCCTTGCCGATCGTGCTCGGCCTCATCGTCCTGTTTGCCGGTGTTCTCAACCTCTTCGTGGGCTCTGCCAGTGCGAAATGGGCCTTCATGGCGCCCATCCTCGTGCCGATGCTGATGCTGCTCGGGATCAGCCCGGAAATGGCCACCGCTGCCTATCGTGTGGGTGACAGTGCGACGAACATCATCACCCCGCTCATGGTCTATTTCCCGCTTGTGCTGGTGTTTGCGCGGCGCTGGGTGCCGGAGTTCGGCATCGGCTCGCTCACCGCGGCCATGCTGCCCTATTCGGTCTGGCTGATGATCACCGGCATCGCGATGACGATTGCCTGGGTCTATCTCGGCCTGCCGCTCGGGCCGGGCGCGGACGTGGCGTATACCCTGCCGGGCGCGAACTAGACCGCGTTTAAATTCAAAAAAGGACGAGCTGATGTCTGAGGCTGCGGACAAGCCCCGCAAGGGCGGTTTTCTGGATGGGGTGGAGCGGTTCGGCAATGCGCTGCCGGACCCGGTTTTCATCTTCGTCTGGCTGATCCTGATCCTGATGGGGATTTCCGCCTTCGCGGCCGGCATGGGCATGAGCGCTGTGAACCCGATCACGGGCGAAACCCTGCAGGCCAGCTCCCTGCTCTCGCGGGACAATGTCCAGCGGCTCCTGACCTCCATGCCGCAGACGCTTACCGGCTTTGCCCCGCTGGGGCTGACGCTGGTCATCATGCTGGGTGCGGGCGTGGCGGAACGCTCCGGCTTCTTCTCTGCCGGTTTGCGCGCGGGCCTCAGGAATGCGCCGAAAAAGGCGATGACACCCATCGTCATGCTGCTGGCGCTGGTCGCCACGCACTCGTCCGATGCCGCCTATGTGGTGCTGATCCCGCTGTCTGGCGTGATTTATGCCTCGGTGGGCCGCCACCCGATCGCTGGTATCTGCGCTTCCTTTGCAGGCGTGTCAGGCGGCTTCTCGGCGAACTTCATGCCGGGCCCGATTGATGCGCTGATCCTTGGCGTGACCGAGCCGGCCGTGCATGTGCTCGACCCCAGCTGGATGGCGAACCTCGCCGGCAACTGGTTCTTTATCGTCGGCATGGCGATGGTGTTCTTCCCGCTCGGCTGGTTCGTCACCGACCGCATTATCGAGCCGCGCCTTGGCACCTATGTGCCGACTTCAGCCACGCCGATCTCCAGCCAGAAGGCCGACTCCCAATTGACGGCGAATGAGCGCAAGGGTCTGTGGTGGTCGCTCTTTGCCTTCCTCGCCGTGACGGCGCTGTGGGGCTATCTCACCTTCGGGCCGGGCCAGTATCTGCAAAATCTCGAAGCGCCGCCCGAGTTCCGCTTCGACCCGATGATCCAGAGCCTGATCGCGTACTTCTTCTTCCTCTTCCTGTTCACCGGCGTCGCCTTCGGCTCGGCGGTGGGGACGATCAAGAGCCATCGCGACGTGGTGCACATGTCCACCGAGGCGATGAAGGACATGTCGGGCTATATCGTGCTCGCCTTCACGGCCGCGCACTTCGTGGTGCTGCTCACCTGGACGAATATGGGTGGCATTATGGCGATTGAGGGCGCGCGTGCCATCGAGGCGGCAGGCCTGCCTGCGCCGCTCCTGCTCGCCGCTGTCGTGCTGCTCTCCGCCGCGCTCAATCTGGTCATCGGTTCGGCCAGCGCGAAATGGGCGGCCATCGCGCCGATCCTGGTGCCGATGCTGATGCTGCTGGGAGTGAGCCCGGAAATGTCCACCGCCGCCTACCGGGTGGGTGACAGCGTGACCAATATCATAACACCGCTCATGGTCTATTTCCCGATGGTGCTGGCCTTCTGCCGCCGCTGGGATCCGGAATTCGGGATGGGCGGGCTGCTCGCAAACATGCTGCCCTATTCCTTCTTCTTCCTGATTGGCGGGCTGATCCTGACCATGGTCTGGGTCGCGCTCGGACTGCCTGTCGGCCCTGGCGCTCCGGTCGGTTTTGACGTGCCGGCTAGCGCACCGCAGATGTAGGGAATTCCCGATGAGCCTCGTCCTCCATCACCTCAACGCCTCGCGCTCGCAGCGCATTATCTGGCTGATGGAGGAGCTGGGCCTGTCCTACACGCTGGTCCGGCATGAGCGCGATCAGCAGACACGCCTCGCCCCGCCGGAGCTTTTGAAAATTCATCCGATGGGCAAGGCGCCGCTCCTGGAGCATGAGGGCCAGGTCATCGCCGAGACCGGCGCCATCGCGCAGTACATCCTCGCCCTGTTCGACACCGAGCACCGCCTGCACCCGAGGCCCGGCAGCCCAGAGTTCGCGCGGTATCTGGAATGGATGCACGCAGCCGAAGGCTCGCCCTTCCTGCCGGGCTTGATCCTTGTCTTCACGCGCGCCACCGGCCTGCAGGATTCCCTGCTGGCGGGCTGGATGAGCGGCGAGCGGGACAAGGCAACCGCCACCATCGAAGGACATATTGCCCGTCACACCTGGTT
>JBJHCI010000330.1:0-3110 GCA_050485925.1 Maricaulaceae bacterium | reverse complement strand
TTCCTGCCCTCCAACGCCCCACCTTTCGTGATGATGAGCGCGCTGTGCGTTCTCGCGGCGTTCCTGTCGGCCTTCATGAACAATGTCGGTGCACTGGCTCTGCTCATGCCGATCGCCTTGCAGATGGCGCGCAAGCAGGGTGTGCCGCCGGGCCGCTTGCTCATGCCGCTGGCGTTCGCCTCCATCCTGGGCGGCATGACAACGCTGATCGGCACGCCGCCCAACCTCATCGTATCCGGCTTCCGCGCCGAAGCGGGGCTGGGTCATTTCTCCATGTTCGATTTCGCGCCCGTAGGCGGTGTGGTCGCGCTGGCCGGCATCGCCTTCGTGCTGGTGGCGGCGTGGAAGCTGGTGCCGCGGCGCACCCCGCCCGGCGCGGAAGGCTTTGAAACGGGCAGCTATCTGACCGAGGCCCGCGTGGTCGAAGACAGCAAGGCCGCCGGAAAGACGCTGCGCCAGATCGAGCCGCTGCTGGAAGAGGCCGACGCCCAGATTCTCGCCATGATCCGTGATGGCGAACGCATCCCCGCGCCCCATCCCGCGCGCAAGCTTAAGTCGGGTGACCTGCTGGTTATCGAAGCCGATCCCGAAGGCCTGACAGCGGCCCTTTCCGCATTGGGGCTCCAGCTGGAAGAAGAGGTGTCTACCGCGCCGGAGAATGATGAGGACGAGAACGGCAGGGAGAAGACGGACGCCAAAGACAAGGCGAAGGCGTCTGACAGCGAGACAGGTGAGCGCCGCCGCATCGTGCATTCCGACGAGGTGCTGCTGGCCGAATACGCGATTGCGCCGGGCTCGCCGCTTGCCGGGCGGTCAGCGAGCGATATCCGCCTGCGCACCCGCTATCAGATCAATCTGCTCGCGGTGTCGCGCAATGCCGCGCACTCGCGTGCGCGCCTGCGCACCATGAAGCTGAATGAAGGCGATGTGCTGCTGTTGCAGGGCAGCGAAGAGGCACTTGCCGACTTTGCCGCGCGCGCGGTCTGCGTGCCGCTGGCCGAGCGTACGCTGCGTATACCGGACGCGCGCAAGGCCTATCTGGCCGCCGCGATCATGGGCGGCGCGATTGCGCTGGCCGCGCTGGGTGTCTTGCCCGCGGCCGTCTCGTTCATGGCCGGTGTGCTGGCGGTGATGCTGCTGCGCGTGCTGCCGCTCCGCCAGGTCTACGAAAAGGTGGATTGGCCGGTGATCGTGCTGCTGGGCGCGCTGATCCCGGTGGCGGGCGCGCTGGAGACCAGCGGCGCGGCGGACCTGATCGCGGGCAGCCTTGTGGGGCTTGCCGGGGAGGCGGGACCCGTATTGCTGATTGCGGCCATGCTGATCGCGACCATGACGCTGTCGGACTTCATGAACAATGCGGCCACCGCCGCTGTCATGTGCCCGGTCGCGATTGGCCTGGCCAACGCGCTCGGTGTCAGCGCTGATCCGTTCCTCATGGCGGTGGCGGTTGGGGCAAGCTGCGCCTTCCTGACCCCGATCGGCCACCAGAACAATACGCTCATCCTGGGTCCTGGCGGCTTCCGATTCGGCGATTACTGGCGCCTGGGCCTCCCCCTGGAAGTGGTAGTGGTCCTGGTCGGCGTGCCCATGATCCTTCTGGTGTGGCCGCTGTAGCCGGCCCTCTTCACGCGGAGCGGTTTCCTGCCTAGAAAGCGGCAGCAGGAGGATGTGTCCGGACATGCCAGACGGTGCGCTTTCCCATATCAAGGTACTCGATCTGTCCCGCGTGCTCGCGGGGCCGTGGTGCGGCCAGATACTCGGAGATCTCGGCGCGGACGTGATCAAGGTGGAGAACCCGGATGGGGGCGATGACACGCGCGGCTGGGGGCCGCCCTTCCTGACCGACGAGGATGGCGGGCAGGGCGACGCAGCCTACTATCTGTGCGCCAACCGCAACAAGCGCTCCATCGCCGTCAATCTGCGCGAGGCCGAGGGACAGGACATCATCCGCAAGCTGGCCCGCCAGAGCGATATCGTCATCGAGAATTACAAAACGGGCGGGCTGAAACGCTTCGGTCTCGATTACGAAAGCCTGAAGGTGGACAATCCCGGCCTCATCTATTGTTCGATCACCGGGTTCGGCCAGACCGGACCGTATGCGCAGCTGCCCGGCTATGACTTCCTTATCCAGGCCATGGGCGGGCTGATGAGCGTGACCGGCGAGGACGCGCCGGTGAAGGTCGGCATTCCGATTGTGGACCTGTTTACAGGGGTTTACGCGGCGACAGCCATCCTTGCCGCGCTCGCCGTACGTGAACGGAGCGGGCAAGGCCAGCATATCGACATGGCATTGTTCGACGTGCAGGCGGCGATGCTGGCCAATCAGGCGGAGAACTATCTGGTGGGAGGGAAAGTCCCCGGCCGGATGGGCAACCGCCATCCCAATATTGTCCCCTATCAGGACTTTCCAACCCGCGACGGACGCATCGCCGTCGCCGTGGGGGCCGACCGTCAGTTCCGCACCTTTGCCGGCGTGCTGGGCAAGCCTGAATGGGCTGACGACCCGCGCTTTGCGCGCAATGCAGGCCGTGTGGCCCACCGTGAGGAATTGTGCGGGGAGATCGCCGCCATCATGCGTACGCGCACCGGCGATGAGTGGCGGGGCGCGCTGGACGCGGCGGGGATACCGTGCGGTCCGATCCAGGGTCTGGATGCTGTCTTCGCCGAGCCGCAGGCCGTGTCACGCGGCCTGCGGGTGGATATGGAGCGGGCCGGGTCGGGCCCGGTGCCACTGGTCGCCAGCCCGCTGCGACTGGCTTCAACCCCTACCTCCTACCGCCGCCCCCCGCCTCGATTCGCCGAACATACGGGGGAAGTGTTGCAAGAACGCCTCGGCTTGAAACAAAACGAGCTAAGTGACCTGCACGCACGCGGAATCGTAACCTGAAGGCGAAGTTTTTCCGCTTGGTGGTCTGGCGCGTCGCGGGGAAATCCGCTAATCGGGTAGCAGAAGCGCCAACAATGGCGGTTCCGCGCGTCCATTGCGGCGCTTTGTTTGCCATCGCTCAACGAAGGGCTTTTCCGCCCGGAGGGGGAAAATATGAAAACACGGCTTCTTACAGCTGCTGCTGTCGGTGCCATCCACGCCGCGCCTTAGGCGATCGCGCAAT
>JBJHCI010000329.1:0-3150 GCA_050485925.1 Maricaulaceae bacterium | reverse complement strand
ATCCAGGGGTGCAACATCGATTCCCAGGGTCGCGAGAAAGCGATCCAGCACCCGAATCGCCTTCATCCGTCCCGCGTTCCTGATTCGGCCCGCCAGCACCGTCCCGGTTTCCACGTAGTTGACCGCGGAGATCATTCGGGACGAGGCGCTTTCAAGCGCCGCCACGCAAGCTTCCGCCGGTGGTTCGTCGAAAAGCATGGCAATGATTGCGGAGCTGTCCACCGCCACGATCATGATGGGCCCCGGTCAACGGAGTTCTCACCGGAGTCTTCACCGGTGTCCTCACCGGAAGCGGCATCCCACTCTTCCATCGTGACCGGGCGACGATCGAACAACGCACCATGCTCACGAACGAAGTCGCGAACCCGTGCGGCATAGTCATCGGGCATCTCCTGATCCGCGCGCAGGCGCTCCAGGCGCTCACGCATCGCCGTGGTAATGGCTTCCGTCAGCGTCTCGCCTGTCAGGCGCGCCAGTTCGCGGGCCAGCCGGTCGGCCTCTTCGGTTTTGATACTCAGCGCCATGACAAACCCGATTCTAGAAAATATTTCTAGAAATGATATGGCTGTGAACGCCATTGGGCAACAGAGGTTGCACGCCCCTCTGGCGCAATCCGGACGATAAGAGTCGACGATCGACTGCGCCAGGCCTGAATCCGCCCGTTACGTCGCGAAAGCACTTGTCAACGGCGACATCAGTCCAAGGATCGTGGTCCATCGGGCGCCGTTGAACGCGCCGCCAGGCGTGATGGTCTCTCCACCAGCCGACCGGACACATACTTGTGCAGGATGCTGGCAATCAGCGTCTGGTATGGGATTCCCTCCTCAGCTGCACGAGCCTGGATATCCATCAGATCGGGGGTAGATAATCGGATGTTCACGCGCCTGTCCTTGATGAACGTAGCTCCGGCGGCCTTCCTATATTTCTCCCGATCCGCTTTGGTCAGCCCTGCGGATTTCAGCTCACCCTTTTCATGCGCGTCCAGAACTTCCTGTTCCAGGGATTTACATTTCGTCATCTGTATCACCCCTTCTCAAGTAGTCGCGCGTAGCCTTCCTGCTCGGCACCACCGTTTTCAGATAGCAGCAGATCGAAAAACATGGCAATGATTGCGGAGCTGTCCACCGCCACGATCATGATGGGACCCGGCGACATCGAACAACCCGATTGACGCTAGCGTTCCCACTTCATATGCAGCTTCTTGTTTTCGGCCGCGCACTCGCGCAGATAGAGATTGATGAGGCTCTGGTATGGAATGCCGCTCTCCTCGGCAAGCGTTCGAAAGTAATCTATCGTCTCCTCGTCGAGCCGAATCGTCAGCTGCTTCTTCGACCGCCTCAGATACGGATTCCTGATTGATTTCGCAAAGTCGTAAGTCTTTTTCATGACAGAAACCCTGAATACTGCTGGCGCTCAGAACGATCCGCCTTACGTGCCGATATGATTCGAATGACTTCGCTTATTCTCTGAAGCCTTGCGGGTGCTCCACTCGAACTTCAGTTCAGCCATGAACTGATTGTAACTACAACGTAATGCGCGTCAATGGTCTCACTACAAGGATGCCGGAACCGCGGCACACATCGGCAACATCCCGCGCAAGCGGTTCCAGGGCATGTCCAGGCCAGTACCGGAAACCGCTACAGAATCTCCCATCTCATTGATTCACAATACTTCTTAAGCTATAATGCTGTAATTATATACACCTCTCAAAGGTGCCGCCATGCAGCAGAATCCTCCCGCCCCCAACCCGGACTCCGACGCCGCGCCCCAGCGTAACCTGGACACCCTGGAAAACGAGATCACCGAATTGTGGGGCCACATCAGCGCCGCCAAATGCCGTTTTCTGGAACTCGTCGCCGAGTTCGACCGCCGTGAAGGCTGGGGCCGCCACGGCTGCGCCAGCTGTGCCCACTGGCTGAACTGGCAGTGCGGCATCGGCATGGTCGCCGCGCGCGAGCAGGTGCGGGTGGCCAGGGCGCTGTGCCAGTTCCCGCAGATCCACGACGCCTTTCGCCGCGGACAGATCAGCTACTCCAAGGTGCGCGCCCTCACGCGCATCGCGACGCCGGAAAACGAGGCGGCACTGATGAACATCGCGCTGCACGGCACGGCCAACCATGTGGAGCGTGTGGTCAGCCGCTATCGCCGCGTCGAACGCCTGGAGGACGCACAGCGTGCCGCGGCCGCGCATCAGTCGCGGCACGCGTACTGGCGCTGGGACGAGGATGGTTCGATGACGCTGGTGGCGAGATTCCCGGCCGAGGTCGGCGAGATCGTGCGCACGGCGCTGCGCGAGGCCATCGCGATCTTGGATGACGCGGAAGCGGGTGAAGAAGACGCTGAAGTCACATGCGACGCTTCAGCTGAAGCGTGTTCCCGCGGCATGAAGCGCGCCGATGCCCTGCGCCTGCTGGCCGAAAGGTTCCTGACGGACAGGACCGCGGAGTGCGGCACGGCCGCGGACCGATTCCAGGTGGTCGTGCATGTGGATCAGCAGCGGCTTGCGGACGCCCCCGTGACCTGTGAATCCCCCGAAAACCGGCCGCCGCCGCGTTGCGAACTGGCGGATGGTCCGGGACTGGCTGCCGACACGGCAAGACGCCTGGCCTGCGATGCGTCGGTGGTCGGCATCGTCGAAAACGGCGATGGCGAGCCGCTGAACGTCGGCCGCAGGACGCGCACGATTCCGCCCGCCCTGCGCCGCGCTCTCGCGGTACGCGATGGCGGCTGCCGCTTTCCGGGCTGCACTCACAGCCGGTTTACTGAAGGCCATCATGTGCAGCACTGGGCGGACGGCGGCGAAACCAGTCTGAATAATCTGGTAACGCTGTGCCGCTACCATCATCGGCTGATTCACGAAGGTGGATTCGGCGTGCGTGTGACCGACGATGGCGTGTTCGTGTTCACCCGCCCGAATGGCACGCGCATCGCGGCGTGTGGGCGGACGGCGACGGATGCGGATGCGGATGGGGTGGAGCCCGGGGCCGGCGTCCCGGCCCTGGCCGCGCTGAACCGACGCTGGGGAGTGGGCGTAGACACCGACACCATACGCTGTCGCTGGGGCGGCGAGAGCATGGATTACCACCATGCCATCAGCGCGCTGGTCGGCCTGCGCGATCGGGCCGCGCAGGTGACGCCGCCCGGTGACAC
>JBJHCI010000328.1:0-3151 GCA_050485925.1 Maricaulaceae bacterium | reverse complement strand
TGCTGATCGTGTTCACATGGAGACGGCCCGCCCATGCATGATGTCATCATCATTGGCGCAGGCTTTTCCGGGCTGGAGGCCGCGCGCCGCCTTGCGCCGGACCATGACGTGGTTGTGCTTGAAGCGCGCGAGCGCGCAGGCGGGCGCGTGCTCACCCATACCTTCGCCAATGGCGACGAGACCGATCTGGGCGGCCAATGGGTCGGTCCGGGGCAGGACAGGCTTTACACCCTCATCGCCGAGATGGGCTTTGCCACCTGGCCGCTATGGGACAAGGGCGAGGATGTTGTACGCTCCGGGATACGGCTGAAGCGCTACAAGGGCACCATCCCGGCCTTGCCGCTGCCCGTGCTGCTCGATCTGAATCGTGCGCTCTCACGCTTTGAGGCGATGGCGCGCCAGCTTGATCCGGCGGCCCCGTGGGCGCATCGCAAAGCTCGGGACTGGGACCGGATGACAGTGGCGGACTTCCTGCGCCGGAATGCCTTCACACAAGGCGCGCGGGAGATGTTCACCATCGGCATAGGGGCGGTGTTCTGCGCCGAGCCGCACGAGCTGTCCCTGCTGCACGCCCTGTTCTACGCGCGCTCCGGCGGGTCTCTCGACGCGCTGCTGTCGGTCAGTGGCGGGGCCCAGCAGGACCGCGTGCATGGTGGCATGGGCGGGCTTGCCAACCATGTCGCGGGAACGCTTGTCGGCCAGATCCGCTATGACGCGCCAGTGCGCGCTATCCGCTGGAGCGAAACCGGCGTCGAAGTGGAGGCGGGCGGAGAGGTGTTCACCGCGCGCCGGGCGATCCTTGCCATTCCGCCCAATCAGGCGCTGGGCATCGCGTTTGATCCGCCTTTGCCGGGAAACCGCGATGCGCTCTGGCGGCGCATGCCTGCCGGGGCCTGTATCAAGTGCGTGGCGCAGTATGACCGGCCCTTCTGGCGGGAACGCGACCTTTCCGGGCAGGCCGTAGGTGGTGATCTCGCCGTGCGCGTCACCTTCGACAATACCGAACAGGGCAGGTCCGCCGGCTTGCTGCTGGGTTTTATTGAGGGCGAGGAGGCGCGCCGCTGGTCGCAAGTGCCAGCAGACACGCGCCGCGCCGCCGTGCTGGAGGCATTTGCCGGATTCTTCGGGCCGGAGGCGCTTGAGCCCATCGATTATGCAGATCAGGACTGGACGGACGAAACATGGACGCGCGGCTGTTATGCCGCCTTCATGGGGCCGGGCGTATGGACCACGCTGGGACAGGACTTGCGTGAAGCCATAGGCCCGATCCACATGGCCGGCACCGAGACAGCCATTCACGGCTTTGGCTATATCGAAGGCGCACTGGAGGCGGGGGTGCGGGCTGCCAATGAGGTGCGGGCGGTGCTCGCCTAATCCCCCACCCACAACACCAATACTTGCCCGCCTGTGGTGCGCTGCGCGGTGTGGACGCCCTCGCCATTGACGGCGATGGCCGCGCCATCCGATCCCATGTCCCAGAGCGAACCGCCCAGAAAGGCGGTCATCCCTGCTTGCGCGGAGGTTTCCTGCAGACGTCCTGCCAGTGCATGGGTCTGCCACGCTTCACCTTCGGTGAGGCGGCCTGCATCCCCGCGCGGCACATCGTCGGGCCAGGGCGTCACATAGCCGCCCCAGGGCTGGTCCCAAACGCCGGAGGGCTGGAGATAGGCGGGCACGGCCAGCAGCTCGGCATCGCCAATCGCCGCATAGACATCCGGGTGCCAGGAATCGGCGCAGATCAGCACGCCCAGCCGCCCGGCGGGGGTGTCGAACAGCGGATAGCCGTCCAGCGGCGCGGAGGCGGTAAATCCGGCCTCTGAGGGAATGGGATAGGCCTTGCGCACCAGTTGCGGGTGGGGCGAACCATCCGGGTCGAACACGGCCGTGACATTGTAGAGCGGGCCGTTACGGCGCACGCCGATCACCCCGTCCTCGACATAAGGGTCCGCCAACACGATGGAGCCGGCCACGATGGTCACGTCGTATTCGCGGGCGAGCCCGGAGAAGACGCTCTGGTAATCGCGCGCCATGGCGGCCGAGCGCATGCGGAAGAGGGCGGCGGCCAGCCTGTCATCCTCATCACTATCGATCAACGCGCCCGCAAACGAGAGCGGATGCGCCCCCGCTAGGCTCATCATCGCGCCATTCGCCGTGCGGGCGGAAAAAGCGCTGGCCGGCGCGCCGCTGGCGACCAGCCAGGTGCCCACATGTTCGGGGAAAATCACGACGCTGCCGGGCACAAT
The DNA here is from genome assembly GCA_050485925.1 of Maricaulaceae bacterium. Taxonomy (GTDB): domain Bacteria; phylum Pseudomonadota; class Alphaproteobacteria; order Caulobacterales; family Maricaulaceae; genus Glycocaulis. The sequence goes on along the minus strand of JBJHCI010000328.1, from coordinate 908 downwards.
CGCCCCTTCGTTGCGGGCGGCATCCAGATAGGCCGCCAGACGGCTCTGGAGGGTCGCAGGCGTGCGATAATCGCTCTGGTGAAGTGCAGGCTCCACCCCGATCAGATTGCGTCCTGAGGGGCCTCCAAGGGCCGTTACGGCGATTGCCTCGTGAGGGGGCGTGTCGCTGTTCACCGGCCAGGAGCGCCAGCCGGTCCATAGGAGCACCAGAACAGCGATAATGGCCAGAATGATCAGGGCGCTACGCATCATTTCTCCTTCGTCTCCGCTGGCGGGCCTGTCAGCGCGTATCCAGCCTGCGCTGGGCTTCGGGCGGGAAGACAAGGCCCAACCATTCGGCGACGAGCGCGGGCTTGTCCACGCCCTCGATCTCCACCGTCACCTCCATGCGCGACAGGAAGGAGCCGTCTTCGCGAGGTTCGGCGCCGAGGAAGACGAAGCGTCCGCGCACCCGCGAATTGACCGGTACCGGGGCGAGGAAGCGTATCCGGTCAAACCCGTAATTGATCGCATAGGCACCTTCCGGCCAGCGGCTCGCCTGATGGCTGAAACCGGTCAGCAGGGAAAGCGTGAAGAAGCCGAAACTGATCGTGGTCGGGAAGGGACCATGCGCGGCGCACCAGTCCGGATCGGTGTGCATCGGGTCCTCGTCGCGGGTGACCTTGCCGAAAGTGTTGAAATCCTCCTGCGTCAGAATGGTCCAGTCCGATACGCCCATCACACTGCCGGGTTCGAGGCCGAGGGATAGTCTTGGATGTTGGGTCATATACAGTCCTCCCCGCTATGCCGCTTCGAGGATAGGCGTTTGGCTGCGCGTGGGAAGCCTGTGCATGCGCGCCGTTTGCCCTTTTGGCCGCTCTGGCCTACATGGCGGGCATGAGCCCGGCACCGCTTTCCAGACGCTTCAG
>JBJHCI010000327.1:0-3158 GCA_050485925.1 Maricaulaceae bacterium | reverse complement strand
CCACACCGATGGTGATCCGGCTTTCAGAACCCGGCCCGTAGGCCACGACGAGCGGGAAAGAGCCGATGGCGGTGGAAATGCCGGTCATCAGGATCGGACGAAAACGCGTCGCCGCAGACTCGATCGTCGCTTCTGCCACACTCATCCCCTCTTCGCGGAGCTGATTGGCAAACTCCACGATCAGGATGCCGTTTTTGGCGGCCAGCCCCACCAGGATGATCAACCCGATCTGGGAGTAGATGTTCAACGATGAGCCGGCCATGTAGAGCCCGAACAGTCCGCCTGCGACGGCCAAGGGCACGGTGAGCATAATGACAAGCGGCTGAATAAAACTCTCGAACTGCGCAGCCAGCACCAGGAACACGATCAGCAATGCCATGGCGAAGGCAAAGAGGATCGCATCACTCGACTCCAGAAATTCGCGGGCGCTGCCAAGATATTCGCTAGCCATGTCAGGGGGCAGTTCGCGCGTGGAATAGGTGTCAAACCACTCAATCGCATCGCCCAGCGTATAACCGTCCGCCAGCGTAGCCGATACGGTGATGGCGCGCTGGCGATTGATCCGGTTGCGCCGGTCCGCCTCGCCGGTCTCGCGCAAGGTCACCAGATTGGAGAGCGGGATAAGCTCGCCTGTACCGCCGCGCACGAACAGGGTCTCAAGGTCTGAAACGCTGGCGCGCTGTTCGCGCCGGTTCTCGGCGATGACATTGTAGGCTTCGCCCCGGTCGATGAACTGGCCGACCCGGCGCGAACCCAGATGCGTCTGCATCGTCCGGCCGATATCGGATACCGATACGCCCAGCGCGGCGGCGCGCTCCCGATCAATATCCACCACGATGCGCGGCGATGTCGGCTCATAATCCTTGCGTGCACGCAACAGGTTGGGATTGGTCTCCTCGATCGTGGCGATCAGACGCTCGGCCTCCAGATCGATCGACTCATAGTCCGGCCCCTGGATAACGAACTGGATGTCGTCACCGCCGCCGCCCCCGCCGCCCAGTGAGGAGCGCATGGACGCAAAGGCCCGCACGCCCGTCAGCTGGCCGAGGCGCTGATTGACCTCGTTGACGATCTCCATGCCCGGGCGGCGTTGTCCCCAGGGCGTCATCGTGCCGACCACGATACCGCCTGAGAAATCCGACGCTCCGCCGCCAAAGCCAGGTACCACCACCAGTACGCGCGCCAACTCGCCGTTCTCGACATACTCCAGGAGGATTTCCTCGATCTCAGCGGCCTGGGCGGCTGTGTATTCAAAGCTGGATCCATCCGGCGCGCTGAACCGGCTGAAGAAATTACCGCGGTCTTCTGGCGGTGTGAGTTCGGCGGGAAGCTGGTTGAAAATAAAGGCAGACCCTCCAACAGCCGCCACAATGAAGGGGACGATCAGCCACGGCATGGAAATGACCATGTCGAGGGAGTCCTTGTAGGCATTGCGCATCTTTCCGAGCCCGATATCGACCCAGCGAGCCGGGCCGCGCGCACTTGTGCTGGGACGAACCAGCTTGGAGCTCATCATGGGAGAGAGCGTTAGCGCGACGAAGCTCGACAGCAGCACTGCGCCGGTAATGGCGACGGCCAACTCGGTGAAGATGCGCCCGATCAGGCCCGGAAGCACCACCAGCGGCACGAATACGGCCACCAGTGTCGCCGTCGTCGCAATCACGGCGAAGAAGACCTGCCGCGCGCCCTGCAGAGATGCCAGCATGGGCGGCTCACCAAGATCCACCCGGCGCTGGATATTCTCCATGACCACGATGGCATCATCCACCACCAGCCCGATGGCCAGCACCAGGGCCAGCAGGGTGAGGATATTGATCGAGAAGCCGAAGGCCGCGAGCACAGCAAACGTACCAATCAGGCAGACCGGCACCACGGCGGCAGGAATGACGGCGGCGCGGAAACTGCCCAGAAACAGGTAGATCACTAGAACGACGAGCGTGGCCGCAATCGCCAGCGTGCGCCAGACCTCGTTAATCGATTCCCGAATGAATACGGTGTCATCAGACGCGTTGAGGAGCTGCATGCCCTCGGGCAGTTGCGGTATCACCCGCTCGGCCTCCGCCCGGATGGCATCGGATACGGCCACGGCGTTGGAGCGGCTCTGGCGGACAAACCCGATGCCTATCATGTTCTGGCCGTTGCCGCGGAACAGGGCGCGATCCTGCTCGGCAGCCAGTTCCACATCAGCCACCTCCGCGAGGCGGACGATGTGCCCGTCGCGTCGCGTAATAGGCAGGCGGCGGAACGCGTCCTCGTTCTGGAACAGACGCTCGACGCGTACAGTCAGTTGCGTGCCGGGCGTTTCCAGCGATCCGCCGGGCAATTCCACATTCTCGCTACGCAGGGCATTCTCAATGTCGGTAACGGTCAGATTGCGCGCGGCCATGGCCCGCGGGTCCAGCCAGATACGCATAGCGTAGCGGCGCTGCCCCCCCACACGCACCTGCGCAATCCCGTCAATGACCGCAAAACGGTCCACAAGGAAACGTTCCGCGTAATCGGTCATTTCCTCCGCGGTCATCGAGTCTGAAAGCAGATTGTACCAGAGGAAAGGCCGTGCGTCGGAATCCTGTTTGGTAACAATTACTTCGTCGACATCTGGGGGCAGCTGACGGCGTACGCGCGCTACTGCCTCGCGCACATCATTGGCGGCAGCTTCAAGATCGCGTCCCAGATTGAAGGTGATGGTGACGCGTGAATCCCCATCGCGCGAACTTGACGTAATCGTGTCGATCCCGTCTATGCCGGACAGCGCGCTTTCAATCGGCTGAGTGATCTGGTTTTCCATCACCTCGGCGTTGGCACCGGGAAACGTGGCGCGTACCGAAACGATGGGCGAGTCCACATCCGGCAACTCGCGCAGGGGCAGTTCACGAATGCCCAGAACCCCGAACACCACAATCAGCGCGCTCGCCACGAAAGCGATCATCGGGCGGCGGACGGCAATGTCGGAAAGGGTCATTGCGCTGCACCTCCTGACGGCATGGCCGAGGCGGTAACCGGACCGGCACCATTGCGTCCGCCGGAGGAACCGTTGCGTACATCCACACGCGCGCCATCGCGCACCCGGTGAACCCCCTGGCGTACAATCACCTCACCCGGCTCAAGGCCGGACAACACCTCCAGATATCCGCTCGCGCGCGCGCCTACAGTGCTGT
>JBJHCI010000326.1:0-3159 GCA_050485925.1 Maricaulaceae bacterium | reverse complement strand
ATATCGATCTGGTGCTGGCGCTGGCCGGAGAAGCGCCCGAGCGCGTTGAGGCGCAGATGCTCGCTGAACGCGGCGCGCTGGCCGATCATATCGTTACGCGGCTGTATTTCTCCGGCGGACGGGTAGCCGAGCTGGAATCCAGCCGTGTAGCGGCGGATCGCGACCGGGTGATGGAGATAACGTTTGAAGGTGGGGCGGCTCTGGGCGTCGATTTCATCCGCAAGCGGTTCGATAATGGCAGCGGCCTGCCGCTGGAGCGCGATTTTGCCGATCAGCCCATGGCGAAGGATTCGCTGGGGTCGAGCGTCTTCAACTTCGTGTCACGCGTACTCGATCCCGCCCATGACAGCCCCGCAGCCGATGGGCAGGCCGGGCTGATGGCGTTGGAAACGGCGTTGGCCATTGATGCAGCCGCTGGCAGCCGCAGCCGGATGTAGGTGGTGTCTCAGTTTGAAACTCCACTTTGGGGTGGTTTGGCGACGCTCATCTTGTCGGGATACGGTACCGGGTAGCGGACTTTCGGCTTAGGCTGATCTGGTGCGCAGCCAACCCTCGTAGTCGCGCTTGCCAAGCGGCACGCCGCGTGAGCGCAGGATGTTGTAGGCGGTGACAGCGTGGAAGTGGAAATTCGGCATTGAGAACGATAAGAGGAAGGTCTCGGAGGTAAAGGCCAATATCCGCGGCTCCCATGGTGTCCAGGCATCCTCCTCGTCGAGCGGTCTATGAAGCTCTATGTTTAGTGCCTTGCCGGACCAACTGTTGACCTCGTCGGGAGTGAACCCCTCCAGCGCCGTTTCTGCCTTGCCGACCATCGCCTGCAGGTCAGTGAAGGGAACAGGTCCGACCAAGGCGGGAGGCGTGAACGCACCGGACTTGAGAGCCTCGACCGCCCACACGGAATGATGACATGCCGCTTCGATTTGAAAATGAAGAGGCGCCATATCGGCAATAAGACGCGCGTTCACGAAGTCGTCGGGATCAGTGCCCGCTTCCGCGCAATGCGTGGCCGCACGATCAAGGAATGCTCCGATGGCCCTCACGGTCTGCAGGAAGGTTGGCACACCGAGATCGTAGAGTGATATTGCCACCAACTTTCCCTCACTTGGAGCGGCTCGTATTTCCGCTTTTAAGGATGTGGCCGAACGGCGGCAAGGACAAGAACGGGGTCGAAAGCCGAAATTCAAACTTAGACACTACCCGCATGTAAGCGCATTTGACGCGTGCGGGCGGGCATGGCAAAGCCAGCGGCCTTCGCCCGAACCACTCAAGATCCGCCCTGAAAGACAGCCATGTCCGTGAAAGTCCGCTTTGCGCCGAGTCCGACCGGCCTCATCCATGTCGGTAATGTGCGCATCGCACTGATGAACTGGCTGTTTGCCCGGCGCGAGGGCGGAGTGTTCGTGCTGCGCGTGGATGACACCGATCTGGAACGCTCCACAAAGGCGTTCGAGGACCAGATCGTGGAAGACCTCCACTGGCTGGGCCTGGGGTTTGATGAGCGCTTCAACCAGTCTGCCCGGTTCGACCTCTATGAGGCCGCGCGCAAGAAGCTGATCGCGTCCGGCTTCCTCTATCCGTGCTACGAGACGGAGGATGAGCTCGACCGCAAGCGCAAGCTGCAACGCGCGCAAGGAAAGCCGCCCGTCTATGACCGCGCCGCGCTGACCCTGACCGATGCCGACAGGGCGAGATTCGAATCCGAAGGGCGCAAGCCCCACTGGCGCTTCAAGCTGTCAGGCGGGCGCATTGAGTGGAATGATCTGGTGCGCGGCCCCAGCCATATCGACACCAGCTCTGTCTCCGACCCGATCCTGATCCGAGAGGATGGCAGCTATCTCTACACGCTCCCCAGCGTCGTCGATGATCTGGAAGCGGGGATCACCCATGTGATCCGCGGCGAGGACCATGTGACGAATTCGGCGGCCCAGATCGAGATTTTCGAAGCACTGGGCGGCAAGGGCAGCGCCCCTGCCATGGCTCACTTCCCGCTCCTGGTCGGCTCTGATGGAGAGAAGCTATCCAAGCGTATTGGTGGCCTGTCGGTCAAAGCCCTGCGCGAGGAAGAGGGCATGGAGGCGATGGCCATCCTCTCTTTGCTGGCCAAGCTGGGCACGTCCGATCCGATCGAGGCGCGCACCGACCTTAACTCGCTTGTCTCCGAACTCGATTTTTCGAAAGTCTCGCGTACGCCGGCGCGCTTTGACTTTGCCGAGATGGAGCGGCTGAACGCCAAACTCCTGCACGAGGCAGAGTTTGCGGGTGTGGAGGCGCGTCTGCGTGCGCTCGGCATCAAGGGCGATGAAGCCTTCTGGCTCGCCGTGCGCCCCAATCTCTCCCGCCTCAAAGACGCGGCTGACTGGTGGCGTCTGGTGGAAGGCCCGGTCACGCCGGTGATCGAGGATGCGGACTATGCCGCCAAGGCTGCTGCACTGCTGCCGGAAGGCACGCTGACGCGCGAAAGCTGGGGCGCGTGGACCTCCGCCATCAAGGCGGAGACGGGCCGCAAGGGCCGCGATCTCTTCCTGCCCCTGCGTCAGGCCCTGACGGGTCAGAACCACGGCCCGGAGATGGACGTGCTCCTGCCGCTCATCCCGCGCGATACGGTGCTGGCGCGGCTTGCGGGGAAGGTGGTTTAGAGGGTCTCACAAGAACCCGTCAGGCACGGGCTTGTGGGCGCGGATTTCCTCCGGCGTCAGACCTTCCAGCTCGTGCGGGAAGACCAGCCAGTCAGCAGTTTCGTGGATGTGGTAATCGGGACGTAACGGCGTCTCGTTGCGCTCCGGCTTGAACCAGGCCACCGCAGACCGCACGTCATAGCGGCCCTTGAGCGCGTCCGTCACCGCAGCGAGGGTATGGCCTCGGTCCAGCACATCATCGACCACCAGAAGGCGCGAACCTGCGGGCAGGGTGGCGCTCAGAGCATCAAGACCGGACAGCGCAACCTCGCGCGTGCGCTGGTCGAGGCCTGTATAGGAGCGCGCCGCGATCGGTGAGTGATCGAGCTTGAGCCCCTTGAAGCTCAAAGCTTCATGCGCGGCGATGGCAACGGGGCTGCCCCCGCGCCACACGCCCACCAGATGGTCTGGCCGCCAGCCGCTTTCCAGCACTTTGAGCGCCAGCGCATAGCCATCGCGCACCAGGCTTTCGGCGGTAACGAAG
>JBJHCI010000325.1:0-3171 GCA_050485925.1 Maricaulaceae bacterium | reverse complement strand
GCCGTCTGCACCGGAGCCGGTTGGCTCTCGCCAGCCCCGTTGCCCTGCAACAGGAACCAGGCTGCCCCGGCCGTCAGCGCCACCGAAACCACAATCGCGCCCAGCAGGACCGTCAACGACACACCGCCGCCCCCGCCACCGGATGCATCTCCGCGATCGATGCTAAGCGAGCGGAGCTGATCGCGCCTGTCCTCGCTCATCGTACGCCCTCATTCCTGTTCATTAACTGCCCCCTTCATGCCGTCCCGCCGCGCTGATGCCCGGCTGTGTTCTGCCTATCACCGCTATAGATCGCGCCGATGCATGTAAAGGGCGCTTTACTATAAGTTTTCGTAATGTTGCGTGCCCGATACACGCTGTGACCCTGTCCGCACCCCTATCCACCATCACCTCACAGCGCGGCGCATTTCGCAAATCAGTTTTCTCAAATTACTTTTGATTACAAAGTTTGTAGGTGTCAAGTGAAGCCAGGGCCAAGCGGCCGAGGTTCCATTCGGGCCGAGTCCCACCCTCAACCCGTTATCCCCGGCAGGTTCAGCCCGTGCTCCCGCGCGCAGTCCAGCGCGATTTCATAGCCCGCATCGGCATGGCGCATCACCCCGGTCGCGGGATCGTTCCAGAGCACACGCTCCAGCCGCCGGTCCGCATCCGCGCTGCCGTCACAGCAGATCACCATGCCGGCATGCTGGGAGAAGCCCATGCCCACCCCGCCGCCATGATGCAGGCTGACCCAGGTCGCGCCAGACGCCGTGTTCAAAAGCGCGTTCAGGAGCGGCCAGTCAGAGACCGCATCCGACCCGTCCTTCATCGCTTCGGTCTCCCGGTTGGGCGAGGCGACAGACCCGCTATCAAGATGGTCGCGCCCAATGACGATGGGCGCTTTCAGCTCGCCCGAACGCACCATCTCGTTGAAGGCAAGGCCCGCCTTGTGACGCTCCCCGAGGCCGATCCAGCAGATGCGCGCGGGCAGGCCCTGAAAGGCGATGCGCTCGCGCGCCATGTCCAGCCAGCGATGGAGATGGGTGTTCTCCGGGAACAGCGCCTTCATCTTCGCATCGGTGCGGTAAATGTCTTCCGGATCGCCCGACAGCGCGCACCAACGGAACGGGCCGACGCCGCGGCAGAAGAGCGGGCGTATGTAAGCGGGTACGAAACCGGGGAAGGCGAAGGCGTCTTCCAGCCCCTCTTCCAGCGCCATCTGCCTGATATTATTGCCATAGTCGAGTGTCGGCACACCTGCCTCATGGAAGGCCACCATGGCCGCGACCTGGGTCTTCATCGAGGCGCGGGCCGCGCGCTCCACCTCTTCAGGATCGGTTTCCTGCTTCGTGCGCCATTCGGCCATGCTCCAGCCCTGCGGCAGATAGCCGTGCAGCGGGTCATGAGCGGAGGTCTGGTCGGTGACAATATCGGGGTGCAGCCCGCCCGCCTGCATGCGCTTTACCAGCTCCGGGAACACGTCTGCGGCATTGCCGACAAGGCCCACCGATTTCGCCTCGCCGGCCTTCGTCCAGCGCGCGATTCTGTCCAGCGCCTCGTCAAGACTGTGCGCCTTTTCATCGAGATAGCGGGTGCGCAGGCGAAAATCGATGCGGGTCTCGTCGCACTCGACAGCAAGACAGGACGCCCCGGCGAAGACCGAGGCCAGCGGCTGCGCCCCGCCCATGCCGCCCAGCCCTGCGGTGAGTATCCAGCGGCCCTTCAGGTCGCCGCCATAATGCTGGCGCCCGGCCTCTGCAAAGGTTTCATACGTGCCCTGCACGATGCCCTGCGTGCCGATATAGATCCATGATCCGGCTGTCATCTGGCCGTACATCATCAGACCTTTTCGGTCCAACTCATTGAAATGCTTCCAATTCGCCCAATGCGGCACGAGGTTGGAATTGGCGATCAGCACGCGCGGCGCGTCGGCGTGCGTGCGGAACACGCCGACCGGCTTGCCGGACTGGACCAGAAGCGTCTCATCGGCTTCCAGGTTTTTCAGCGCGGCAACGATCCGGTCGAAATCCTCCCAGGTGCGTGCCGCCCGTCCGATCCCGCCATAGACCACCAATTCATGCGGATTTTCAGCGACATCCGGGTGAAGATTATTCATCAGCATCCGCATGGCGGCCTCGCCCTGCCAGTGTTTTGCGCTGATCTCGGGGCCCGTGGGCGGGTAGATATCGCGCATATTGCGCCGCGTGCCGGCCATCATGTCACCTTCAGCTCAGGGGCAAGGGTTTCCAGCGCGCCGAGCACGTCCGAAAGAACGCTGCGCAGGGTCGCTGCCTTTGCCGTATCGTATTGAAAGGGTTCGGTTTCGCTCGTGAGATAGGTGGACTGGGCGAGCTCCATCTGGATGGCGTGTACCCCCGTTTCCGACCGTCCGTAATGCCGGGTTGTCCAGCCGCCCTTGAAGCGACCGTTTACGATGCGGGTAAAGCCTTCCGCCCGCGCGCACACCTCGGCCACCGCCGCTTCGATGCGCGGATCGCAGCTTGTCCCGCCTGCCGTGCCGATATTGAAATCCGGCAGAACGCCTTCAAACAGATAGGGAATCTGAGACCGGATGGAGTGCGCATCATAAAGAATGGCAACGCCATGGGCGGCCTTCGCGCGCTCAATTTCGGCCTTCAGCGCGGCGTGATAGGCGCCATGGTAATGTTCCAGATATTTGTCCTGTTCGGTCTTGCCCGGCGGGTCGGACCAGATCGGTTCGCCGTCGAAATCTGTCAGCGGAATCAGTCCGGTAGTGTTCTGTCCCGGATAGAGGCTCTCATCCTCGGGCGGCCGGTTCGGGTCGATCACATAGCGGTGGAAATCCGCGATCACCATGGACGCACCGGGCAACAGACCCTCATAGAGCCTGTCCACATGCCAGTCCGTGTCGGCGAGGCGTCTCCCCCGCGCATTCAGGCGCGTTTTAACCGCCTCCGGCAACCAGATGCCTGCATGAGGAACCCCAATGATAACAGGGCCTTCCCCCTTTATGACCCCCACCGGATTCACAAGCCGAACTCCAGCCCCGCCGCCTCGACCAGGCCGCCGGAGCGGACCAGAGCCGCAGCCGCCTCGATATCGGGGGCGAGATAGCGGTCGCCTTCGAGCCGGGATGCCGCTTTCTCAAGTGTTTCCAGCACGTTCTGCAGGCAAGTTGATGTGGTGAGAGGCGCGCGGAACGCGATGCCC
>JBJHCI010000324.1:0-3191 GCA_050485925.1 Maricaulaceae bacterium | reverse complement strand
ATACTATCCACACCCACGCGTTCAGGGTTGGCGGCAACTTGGGCGAGGCTGATCTGCAGTTGCAGCCAGCGACCGCCTGGCCGGCGAAAAAGCCCCGCCAGTAGTGAGTGGAACGCCGCCAGGGCACCTCTGAAAAACGACTGTGCTCGACAGCCGGGCCGCCGGCGCCCGAACGTTCAAAAGGAGCTCATTTCGTCATGGACATTGACCTGTTACTGGACGCAGTCCAGTGGCCCGCCATGATTGCCACGCTGATCGCGGCATGGTGGGTGGGCTGCCAAACCAAGAGGCAGCGCAGCCTGGGTTTCTACTGCTTTATTCTCAGTAACATCCTTTGGGTGATCTGGGGCTGGCACTCGCAGGCGTACGCCTTGATCGTGCTCCAGGCAGGCCTGTTTGCGGTAAACCTTCGCGGAAAACGGAAAAATACACCCGAAGCCAAGGTGTGAGCTTTCACTCCTCAGGGTGACTCTGACCGGGTGACCCGGAGGCCGGTGACGGCGATCCGCTCCACCCGGACATAGGCGGGCGTGAGTAGCTCCTCGCTGAAGACGTCGGGATCCAGCTCCTCGTACTCCCGGATATAGGGTCCGCCGGCCAGTCGGTCGCTCAGTTTGCTTTCGAATAGGTCCTGCCCGTCCACGATGGGTACGCCCGTGTACAGCAGAAGCGTGCCCCCGGGGTTCAGGCGTGGCAGTGCTGCCTCGACAATCCGCCATGACAGCTCGGTACCGAGGTCGTCCCCGCCGTGGCGGTAGCTGCGCTTGCCCGGGTCCATCATATAGGGCGGATTGGCCACCACCAGGTCAAAGCGGCCCGTTGTTTCGGTGAGTAGATCGCCGGCTGTGGGGCTGACGTTGTTCACGTTGGCGATCCTGGCGTTGATGTCACAAAAACGCAGCGCCTGGGGATTTATGTCCGTGGCCAGTACGGTGGCCGAAGGATACTCCCTGCCGATCACAATGGCCGCCGCGCCGCTGCCGCAGCCGATGTCCACGGCGCGCTCGATCCGAGGTGCGGTGGCCAGAAAGGACCTGATAAAGCGAACGAAACGGTAGGTGTCCGGACCGAAGAAGACGGCGTCTTCCTGCTCGGTCGGATACGCGGAGTGAACGAACAGCAGATCATCCAGGCTGGCATACCGCACACGGCTGCGCCACTGATCGCGCTGCGGCGACGGGGTCTGGACGCGCTCAAGCACGCCTGCCCGCTCGGCCAACCGAAAGACCTCATCGCCGGCCGCCGACCGGTCAAAGGATCGGCTCCAGCCGAAAATATCCCGTATGTCCGTGGCGTCGGTACGTCGGGCAAGGTTGTGCGCATGGGTCACCGGAGTGACGGTGATGAACCGGTAATGGTTCCGCTGGAGGTGGCGGCCCAGTTCGGTCAAGGCCAGATCGGAGGCTGTTTCAGCATCGTTCCCGGTGGTAACTGTGTCTGCAGGTGCGTCGGCACCTCCAGTCATGGGGCGTATCAATGGTCGGTCCTCCGCAAGTGTGGAAACAACCGGCGGGCGAACATCCGTGTGGCCATCAGCCCGGCCGGCTTGTCGTGGCTGCCCGGTGCCATCAGCTCGATGAGTCGCTGCATGCGTGTCGGCGCTGGCAGCCTTTCCAATTCCTGACGAAGTACGTTCACCTCGTCGTCCTCAAGGGGCGATGACGACGACGGGCTGTGAGTGGCGCTGCCTTGGCCCGCGCCATGATGCTCCGGCGAACTCCGGAAATCGCTCGATGGTGTGGGCCCGGCTTGCCATGCCGGGGTGACGACCTCTGAGGGTGTGCCGGCATCCTGCTGGGGACCGGCGATCCACTCGCCGATAATCGTCAGTTCATAAGGACTGAAAACCCCGAACATGGGTGCCCGTGGCCCTTGCAGCAAGTTCCAGAAGCGGCTCTGGTACGGGTGTTCTCCAATCCTGATCCAGCCCTTTTTCTTCAGGGCCGAGAGGAATCTCGGGATCTGCCGAGGATCGGCCAGCCATTCGTTGACGGTCCGGCCTTCGATGCGGCAGTAGTCCGAGTGAACCTGGGCAAAGCGGCTCTTGCGCTGCAGGATATCGACGACTTCCTGTTCGTGATCGAAGGACTCGATGACTGCGACCGTACCGATGCCGGCCTCGTTGAGGCGGTAGCCTTGTTTCACCCGCCGGTAAAAGCGTGCCCTCTGTTGTGGTGTCGCCGGCAGGTTGTCCAGCAATGCCTGCGCCGCCTGGCGCGCATGGCCGGTGGAGGCATTGTCGATCGTGACGTGGAGCGTGAAGTAGTGTGGGTCGATACCCAGTTCGCGCAACTCGTAGGCGGTGATGAGCAGGTGCAGGGGCAGCTGCTCATAGCCGAGGTTGTAGCCGATCACCTCGGGAAGGCAGACGCTGGCGCGGCAACCCAGTGCCAGTTGTGTCGCGCCCTGAACATGGTACCTGGCGTCCAGGGCTTCCGGCGGGTCGCAGCCCTCGGCAGAGAGCAGATTTTGGTACAGCGACACATGGTTGCGGGACGGGTCGCCGTTGCCCAGCTCGTCCAGATAGGTGCGTATCAGCGCGTGAAAGCGTACATCCCGCCAGTGCTCGAGTGTGCCATACAGCCACGCGCCGTCGACCAGCTTGGTGGGAGCCACCCGGGAAAGGAAGTACAGCGCATGACCGCGGGTGGTGAAGTAACGCCTTGGCTGGCCGGATTTTCTGGCGGCAATGTAGCGGGCGTAGGCCGTGCAGACGGTATCGACCGACCGGGTCGCCCACTGAGGCACTTCGTGCGGGTCGGCCGGAAGCTCGCAGCGAGACTGCGAAACAAGGGCCAGCTGATCGTCCAGAAAGCGCTGGGCGAGGTGTTGCGAGGCCGGGGTGTGCGGTTGTCGCAGCAGGGTCCGATAGACCGACGAGGGGTCGCAGGACAGTCCCGCCTCAACCGGTTCGTCGATGGCCGGTGCGATATGCAAATGCTTGCTGCTCATGTCGACGTTCATTGTCGCTTCCTGCAGTAAAAATCCCTGTTATCTCTCTGCCCTCATGAGAAGGGCGTCCGCGCGACGCCGGACGGCGCTGAAGCTTGCCAAGTTTTGAGGCGTCTATGAGTTGGGACTACCATTGGAGTCAATAATTCAATGCATGCCTGTTTCAACCCCGATGCGGGCCGTGCCAACCGGAGCTGTTCGAACGATCGTGAAACGGGTGGTTGCGCTTATATTCAGGC
>JBJHCI010000323.1:0-3193 GCA_050485925.1 Maricaulaceae bacterium | reverse complement strand
GCGCATGGTGGCGGGCGACGGGCTGGTCCTGCTCGCCGAATGGGATGCGTTTGGCGCGTTTTCACTCTGGGCCGTGCACCATTTCGGCGCGTCCAACCGGCCGGGCGATCCGCACTATACAAGCCAGATACAGGACTTCGCCGATGAGGTGCTGCGTCGCGTGCCGATGGGCGAGGCCGAGGTACGTGAGCGCGCGGTGGAAATCTACCGACCCGGGAGGCGGGGTTAGGGCCAGACATACTCAAGCTGAGTCGCCACGAAATCTGCCGTGCGTGGACCATACCGTTCGGCGATCGCCTCCAGATTGGCATCCAGGACCGCAAAGGGCGCACCAGAGGAGGCAGGCAGGACCTTGACGGTCTGCCGGCCGGTCTGCGTGATGAAAATTACGCTCTCGGCGGAGATGGCGCGGCCATTCAGATTGTGTGCGGCAAGACGCGAGCGGTATGTGCGAGACCAGGCGTCCGCCTGCAATGCGAAGGCGATACCGTCAAAGCCGTCAGCCACATCGGCATACAACGCATCATGCTGCCAGAACCGCAGGCGATTGCTGGCCGCGAGAGCTATCATTCTGACGGTGAGGCGGAAGCGGGTGCTGTCATGCGTCGCGCTCCAGTCCTCAATGCCAATCCGGGCCGCGGTGGCGCGCGCAATCTCCGGCCCTTCGAGAAGGTCCAGAAGCTTCAGCGTTACCGGAACCGAAGCCGACACGCCGGAGGAACTCATTACCGGCCCGTCGGTCACGTAACGGGTGTTTTGTACCCACGCCGCCCTGGGATAGCGCCGTTTCATGCGGGGGTGCGCGTGCCAGTGGGTCGTTGCGGCGCGTCCGTCGAAAAGGCCCGCGCGCGCGACCGGCTCCGACCCCTCGCAGATCGAAACGATGAACGCGCCCAGTGCTGCCTGGCTTCGGATGAACGCCGTCGTGGCAGCACTGCCTCGGCTATGAAAGGCCGGGACGATTACCGCGTCGGCACCGTCCGGGTAGGCACGCTCGAACTGCGCCACTGTCATGTCAGGCATGATTGTGAGCGCTGGCATGAGTTCAACCGCGCCCTCCCCGGTCGCCACGATCAGGACATCGACCGCGCCACTGCGCTGCAGAATGCCGTGCGGTACCAGAAGGTCGGTAGTCTCGGTTCCCGAATTATCCGCCAGCAGTACGACTAGCCGGCGCTCTCCGGCGAGCGGGCGCAGCTCGGGCGGGGCAGTGACGGGCATGTCCGCGGCCTCCGACCCGGCACCGCGCAGCAGGCCGGTAGATATGGCAGCAAGAAGGAGGACGGCAAGGACGATCAATCGGCGGCTCATAGACATATCTCCTGTTTGCACCGGGGTAGCCGTGCTCTAGATTGGCGCAAATGACAAATGATCCGCAGAATCCGCCAAATCGCCGCCGCGTGGTGTTCTTCGCCCTCGATGGTGTGCAGAGCCTCGATGTGGCCGGTCCGATGGAGGTCTTCGCGGTAGCGGGCCGCTTCGGTGCCAGCTACGATCTCGTGCTCTGTTCGGCGGACGGGGCGAATATCGTTTCGCATGCGGGGCTGTCCCTCGGACCGGCCACGCCCATGGCCAGCCTGTCCGGACCCATCGACACGCTCGTGATCTGCGGCGGATCAGAAGAGGCGATGCGGGCAGCCTGGGAGGACGGTGTAACGCCCGACCTTCTCCTCGCCCGGATATCCAGCGCCCGGCGGGTCGTGTCCATCTGCACCGGCGCATTCGTGTTGGCCGCTACGGGGCTTCTGGATGGCCGCAGGGCCGCGACGCACTGGGCGGCTGCCGGGACGTTCCGGGACTTGTTTCCAGCGGTGGAACTCGACGCGGACGCCATCTATGTCGCCGATCCACCCTATTACACCTCGGCGGGGGTGACGGCAGGTATCGATCTGTCGCTGGCGCTGGTCGAGGCCGACCACGGTGCTCGTACGGCCCTGTCGGTGGCCCGCGAGCTTGTCCTGTTCCTGCGTCGTCCGGGCGGCCAGGCGCAGTTCGCAGCAGGTCAGGATGTGCGCCTGTCAGGGCCGGAGCCGGTCACGCAGCTTGCCGCCCGCATCCTGGAGGACCCGTCCGGGCATCTCTACAATGAGGGGCGACGCGTCCCGGATCTGGCTGCTCTCGTGAACATGAGCGAGCGAAGTTTCCTGCGCGCCTTTGCCAAGGCCACCGGAACCACGCCCGCGAGATTCGTGGAAAATGCCCGGTTGACCCGTGCAAAGCTGCTGCTTGAGGAGACGCCGCGCTCTCTGGACTGGGTAGCCTACGAAGCAGGATTCGGCTCCGTCGACGCGCTCCTGCGATCCTTCCAGAAAACGGTGGGCATTAGCCCGGGCGCTTACCGGTCGCGGTTCAGGACTGATGCACTCCCCATTTCCCCGCAAGACAGCTTTCCCGCCTTGCGTTAACCTTACCGGCAATATGACCGGGGAGGGCTCAACATGATCCGCGTTATTCTGATTGCCATTGGCCTTGTCGTCCTGGTCGCGCTGGCGCGCATCGCCTACATGATTGTGCCGGCGGCGGGCTGGCTGACGCCTTATGAGCCGCGCCTGGCGGACCGCTGCCAGAGCCTTGAGATCGCGCCAGGCACCGAGGATGTCACCATCCATCCGGAAGCGGGCATCGCTTTTGTCTCGGCGGCAGACCGGCGTACGCCCAACCCGGCCGCCGGAGGGATCTGGACGTTCGACATGGCCGATCCTGACGGCACGCTGAGATATGCCAGCGTTGACGGGCCGGAGGATTTCCAGCCGCACGGCATTAGCCTGTATATCGGCGAGGACGGCATGCAGCGCCTCTTCGTCATCAACCACCCGGTGGCGGGCGGGCACACGGTGGAGATTTTCGACATTGATGATCAGTGGCGGCTCTTCCACGCTGAGACGATCAGCTATCCTGAACTGTCCTCGCCCAATGATCTCGTCGCAGTGGGCCCGCGCCAGTTCTATGCCACCAATGACCGGGGCTTTGTCGGCGGGATCATGGAGCCTCTGGAAGCCTATTTCGGCCTGCCCGCCTCCTCGGTCAGCTATTTCGATGGCGAAACGGGCCGCATCGCCGCGCGCGGGATGATCTATGCCAACGGCATCAATGTCTCGGCTGACGGCGAAACGCTCTATGTCGCCGAGTTTCTGGGCCGCCGGGTCAGCGTGTATGAGCGCAATCGCGAAACCGGGGCACTGCGCCACCGCCG
>JBJHCI010000322.1:0-3208 GCA_050485925.1 Maricaulaceae bacterium | reverse complement strand
GTCCAGGACGAAGCTGCGCTCGAACCCGCGCGCTGCGGGCAGGCTGGTGTCAGACCGGCCCAGATGCCATTTGCCGGTAATGACGCTGGCATAGCCTGCCGCGGACAAATGTTCGGCAATGGTGGCGACGCGGGTATTCAGCTCGCCCTCATGGCCCGGCTGGCCCAGCTGTTCGGGCAGCATGAGGTGCTCCAGCGTCGGCACGCCGGTCAGATGGCTGTCCACGCCGGTCATCAGCATGGCGCGGCTCGGTGCGCAGGTCGGCCCGACATGGAAATTGGTGAACATGGTGCCGCGTGCCGCTTCGGCGTCGAAATTGGGCGTGCTGATTTCGCTGCCATAGGCTCCCAGATCGGTGAACCCGATATCGTCCAGAATGACGATCAGGAAGCTGGGTCGATCTTCACCCCACGCCGCCGGCCCGCAAAGCATGACAAGCAGCAGGCCCAGAATCGCCGCGCCTGAACGCCTAGTTGGGCCAGTAGACATGCTCGTCACCTTCCCGATGCGCCCGTCCCAGCGGGGTATCCACGTTGACCGGCATCTCAACGATGGACGGCCAGAGCGGTTCGGCCTGTTCAGCGTCATGGGCCGCCAGAAGCGCCTGAAGGGCGGCCACGCGAGCGGGCTCCGAAGCTGACAGATCGGTTCGCTCGAAGGGATCGTTTTCGAGATCAAAGAGCCATGTACGGTCCGGTCTCGCCGAAACCTGCAGCTTCCAGCCCTGATGGATCACGGCGCGGTAATGCCCGCTGCGCCAAAACAGGGTGTCATGGGGTGCGCCATCGGCCTCACCGGTGAGGAAAGGCATGAGATCGCGCCCGTCCATGACGCGGTCCTGCGGCAGGTCTACCCCCGCGACACCAGCCAGCGTCGGCAGGAGGTCAATATGCTGGGCAAGACCGTCCATCCGGCTGCCCGGCTCGATAACGCCCGGCCAACGCACAAAGGTGGGCACGCGGATCCCGCCATCAAAGAAGGTCGCCTTCCATCCTCGATAGGGGTCATTGATGCCCGGAATGCCGATATAGTGCGCCCCCCCATTGTCGGAGGTGAAAATCACGATCGTGTTGTCAGCTAGGCCGTTGGCGTCCAGCGCCGCAAGCACCTCGCCCACACCCCGGTCCAGCGCCCGCGTCATGGCGGCATAAACGCGCGTGGGGTGGTCCTCGATATGGGCCAGGGCTTCGTAGTCTTCGCGCCTGGCCTGCAGCGGTGAATGCACCGCCCAATGCGCCAGATAGAGGAAAAAGGGCCGACTGCGGTTGGCCTCGATCACACGTATTGCCTCACGCGTGAAATAGTCGGTCAGATAAATGTCCGGCGCGAAGCGCGGCCCGTTGCCGAAGCGTACGGCCGCGCGACCAACCGCCCAGTAGACTTCATCAAGCGGATCGAAATCCTGGCGGGCTTCGACCACGCTCTCATCACCTGCGGGGGCGAACAGCAAACCTGCCAGATCGAGACTCTCGTCAAAGCCCTGATCAAGCGGGCGCGAGCCTTCGCTGCTACCCATATGCCACTTGCCGATATGAACGCTGTGATAGCCGGCTTCGCCGAGCACTTCGGCCATCGTGATTTCGCTGGCCGGTACAGCCATCTCACCGAATTCTTCCGCACGTGCGTCACCGCTATGGAAGATGAACGGGGGGTCAGAGGGCCGGCGGCTTTGTGCACGTGAGATGATACGCGCCATGGCGGGCGGCATGGGCGTGAACTCATAGCCCATCCGCGTGGGATACCGTCCTGTCATCAGGGCAGCACGGGAAGGTGCGCAGGTAGCGCTTGCCGCATAGGCTTGTGTCAGCTGGACCCCCTCTTGCGCGAGGCGATCAATATGGGGGGTGGGCAGCGCGCCGTCAGCGAAACCGCCATGCAGGGAGATGTTGTTCCAGCCCAGATCGTCGGCCACGATCAGCACGATATTGGGCAGATCGCCGCGCGCCTCGGACGTGTCCGGGCCCTGTGCCCACTCGACCGGCGTGTTCGGGCTGATCGGATCGCGCATGTCCTGCGCAAATCCAAGCAGAGCGTTGAGATTGCGGTCGACAACGAACCAGCCGCCAATCCCCAGCATCAGCACCACACCCATCGCTACAAGGCTGCGCGGCCCGAACGGTCCCATACGCATGGCGTCCCCTCCTTCATCCTCTGCCGCTCTGTCCGGCCTTCCCAATCAGGGCTTGCCGGCCACGCGAAAAATATTATACATATGTATAATTAATGCCGCCGACATGTCCACCGAAAAGAAAACAGACGCTCCATGCCCGTCACGCAGACTGAGCCCCAGGTCCCATCGCGCCGCCCCGGACGGCCTGCAAAGGCGAACCCGGACCAGCAACGCCAGCAATTGCTGATCGTGGCGGCTGCCCATTTCGCCAGAGCGGGGTTTGACGGCGCTTCGCTGCGTGCCATCGCAAGCGAGGCCGGGCTCGCCCATGGCCTGATCCGCCATTATTTCGGCACCAAGGACACGCTGTGGGAGGCGGTGGCCGGCTATCTGTTCGGACAGATGCAGGAGGCCATGCTACACGCCATCGCCGGGGTGGATGTCAGTGATCCGGTCGCGCGCATGGAAGCGCAGGTGCGCGCCACGGTGCGCACCTCGGCACGCATTCCTCATCTGGCGGGCTACGTCATGCAGGCCGGCATTGCGGGCGGGACGCGCTATGACTGGCTGGTCGAGCATTATCTGCGCCCGGCCTACGAGTTCTCGCTGGAGCCGTTCCATCAGCTGCAAGCGGGAGGCCGGGCAGCGTTCATCGACCCCCATTTTGCCTTCATGCTGTCCACCAATGCGGCCATCGGCCCGTTTGCGCAGGCCGCCAATGCGCGCGCATTGGCGGGCATGGAGCTGACCGATCCGAACATCGCGGACGCTTATGCCGACGCCCTTATTGCCATCCTGAAACACGGCGTGCTGCGCCAGAGCTGAGCCAAGGAAGGGAAACTCCCATGCTGCCCGGCGAGTATCTGATTTATGGCTGCGATCCGTCCTATTTCACCCGTATGGTGGAGGCTGCCGCGCGCTATATGCGCATACCCCACAAGGCCCTGCCCAAATCGCCTGACGTACGCGAACGGCTGGAGGCGCGTGCAGGCACACATCTCATCCCCGTTGTGGAAACGCCGGAAGGATGGGTCATCCACGACTCCACCTATATCATCCAGCTTTTCGACATGCGCTTCCCGGACCGGGCGGTAATAC
>JBJHCI010000321.1:0-3227 GCA_050485925.1 Maricaulaceae bacterium | reverse complement strand
GACCGGGATGGCTTCGTCATCGCGGGCGGGGCGGGCATTGTCGTGCTGGAAGAATACGAGCGGGCGAAGGCGCGCGGCGCCAAAATCTATGCCGAGATCACCGGCTATGGCGCGACCTCCGACGGTCATGACATGGTCCAGCCCTCCGGCGAAGGCGCGATCCGCTGCATGCGCAACGCCATCAAGGAAGCGGGCGGGCGGAAAATCGACTATATCAACCCGCACGCCACCTCCACGCCCGTGGGCGATATCAAGGAGATGGGCGCGCTGCGCGAAGTGTTCGGCAAAGACGTACCCGCCCTCTCGGCCACCAAATCGATGACCGGGCATTCTCTCGGCGCCGCGGGCGTGCAGGAAGCGATCTACTGCCTGCTCATGATGGAGCACGGCTTCATCGCGCCCTCGATCAATGTCGAAAACCTCGATCCGGAGTTTGAGGGCCTGCCCATCGTGACCGAGACGAAGAAGGCCGAGCTGGAAACCGTCCTCTCCAACTCGTTCGGCTTTGGCGGCACGAACGGCACGCTCATCATGTCGAAGGTTTAGAGGCCGGCTGCCATCCCCCGGCCGCGAAGCGGTCCGGGGGAGCCACGCCTCTTTAGCTTCGCAACGCATCCGCGTTGCGATGTTCCGCGAAAAGTCGCGGGCGCGCGTTCGCGCTTGCGGGCCGCAAGGCGGCCCGTTGGCTCTAAATGCCCAACTCAGCCTTTAGCCGGTTTAACGCCTCCAGCCAGGCACGCGCTGAGGCATCTGAAGGCATGCGCCAGTCCCCGCGCGGGGAGAGCGCGCCGGCAGAGGTGAGTTTCGGTCCGTTGGGCACCGCAGAGCGCTTGAACTGGCTCTGGCCGAAGAAGCGGGTGAGGAAGACCTCCAGCCAACGGATGATCTCTGCCATCTCATAGCTGCGCCGCTCGGCTTCCGGCACATGGTCCGGCCAGTCCGCCCGCGCGCCTTCACCCCAGGCCGCATCGGCCAGAAAGGCGATCTTTTCCGGGCCGAACGCGTAGCGTACGACATAGTGCAGGGTGAAATCCTGAAGGGCGTAGGGGCCGATCACGCTCTGCGTGCTCTGGATCGCGCCACTCTCGCCCGCCGGGATCAGCTCAGGCGAGATTTCCGTGGCAAGGATACGGTTGAGGATGGGCCCTGCCTTTTCGTCCACCGCGCCGGTGCGCGCTGCCCATGCAATCAGGTGCTGGATCAAGGTCTTGGGCAGGCCCGCATTGACGTTGTAGTGCGACATGTGATCGCCGACGCCATAGGTGCACCAGCCGAGCGCGGCTTCAGAAAGATCACCTGTCCCGATTACCAGCCCGCCTTCGTGGTTGGCGATACGGAACAGATAGTCGGTGCGCAGTCCCGCCTGCACATTCTCGAAGGTCACGTCGTATTGCGCGCGACCCTTAGCGAACGGGTGGCCGATATCGGCGAGCATTTTTTCCGCCGCAGGGCGGATATCGATCTCGCGATGGGTGACACCCAACGTTTCGGCCAGTGCGATCGCCTGCTCGCGCGTCTGCTTGCTGGTCGCAAAACCCGGCAGGGTGAGGGCGACGATGTCCTTGCGGGGAAGGCCCAGCCGGTCGAAGGCACGCGCGGTGATGATGAGGGCCTGAGTGGAATCCAGCCCGCCCGAAATGCCGATCACGGCGCGTTTCAGCCCACTTGACTTCAGCCTTTGAGTAAGCCCCGCCACCTGTATCGACCAGGCTTCATAGCAATCCTCGTCCAGCCTTTGCGGATCGGACGGCACGAAAGGGAAGCGGGCAATATTGCGTGTCAGGGGCAGGTTGGCATCCAGCGGCGGGGCCAGCTGAAAGCCGACCCGGCGTACGCCTTTCAGCGCTTCAGCGCGCGCGGCGATGCCATCGCGGAAGGTAGAGGTGCGCAGCCGGTCCTGCGCGATGCGTTCCACGTCAAACTCGGTGATGAGGCTAGCGCCGGGTTCAAAGCGCGGCCCCTCGGCCAGCGTCGTGCCCAGCTCATGCGCGCTCAACTGTCCGTCCCACGCCAGATCGGTCGTGGATTCGCCCGGCCCGGAGGCGGCGAAGAGATAAGCCCCCATCACGCGGCGCGATTGTACACGTGCGAGTTCTGAGCGTTCGCGCGCCTTGCCGATAAGTGCGTTGGAGGCCGAGAGGTTCACGATCACGCTTGCGCCTGCCAGAGCCGCATCAAGACTTGGCGGATGCACGGCCCAGAGATCCTCGCAGATATCCACACCCAGCACGAAGCCCGGTACATCCTCTGCGTCAAAGATCAGCCCGGCACCGAACGGTGCATCCTGACCAGCAAAGCGCACCGCATCCGAGATTGCGCCGGCGGCCGGGGCAAACCAGCGTTTCTCGTAGAATTCGCGGTAATTGGGCAGATAGCTCTTGGCGACTACGCCCAGCAGCCGGCCCCTATGGATCACCAGCGCACAGTTGAACAACTGGCCGTCTGCGCGCACCGGACAGCCCGCCACAATCACGGGCATCAGATCGGTCGAAGCCGTGATCAGCGCCCGCGCGGCCTCCTCCGCTGCATCCAGCAGGGTGGACTGGTGGTGGAGATCGTCAATCGCATAGCCGGTCAGGGAAAGCTCGGGGAAAAGGACCAGCGCGGCCCTTGCCTTGTCCGCCTCACGCGCGTGGGCAATCAGCGCCCTGGCATTGCGTGCCGGATCGGCCAGCGCGACTTCTGGCGCGAAGGCCGCGACGCGCACGAAACCGTGCCGGTAGAGATTGCGGAAGGCGCTCATGGCCACCCCTTTTGCTCATAATGAGTATTTCTAGCGTGTCAGAAACGCCTTTTAACCGGGAAAATCAAGGGGGGGGGCGCCCCGCCGCAATGCCCGCCCGAATGACGAGCGGGGTTTGCGTCCGTCAGACGCGCAGTCTGTTGTGAAGGCAGAACCTAGTCGTTCTCCCCCAGCAGGCGCTTGCGGCGAGCCATCAGCTTCAGGCGCAGGGCATTAAGGCGGATGAAGCCTTCCGCGTCCTTCTGGTCGTAGACCATGTCTTCCTCGAAGGTGACATGCGCCAGCGAGTAAAGCGTGGCGGGCGAGGACCGGCCCACTACCGTTACGCTGCCCTTGTAGAGCTTCAGCCGCACCTCACCACTGACATGGCGCTGGGAGTGGTCGATGGCCGCTTGCAGCATCTCGCGCTCAGGGCTGAACCAGAAGCCCTCATAGAGCAGCTTGGCATAGCGCGGCATCAGCTCGTCTTTCAGGTGCATCGCGC
>JBJHCI010000320.1:0-3248 GCA_050485925.1 Maricaulaceae bacterium | reverse complement strand
TTCATATCCTGCCCGTGGTGGAGTCCCAGTACACGCCGCGCGACGTGTTCAGTTCCGAAGCCTTCAAAGCCCTGCTGTCGCGCCTTCGTGGCGAATATGATCTCATCCTGATCGATACCGCGCCGGTCCTGGCCGTTACCGACACCCGTGTCATCGCCCAGCGCTGTGACGCGGTGGTGATGAACGTGCAGTGGAAGAAGACGCCGAGAGAAGCCGCAGCCAGCGCGCTGGAAATCCTGCGCGATGTCCGGGCCAACGTGCTGGGGGTGGCCCTAACCCAGGTCGATATGGATGCCCAGGCCCGCTATGGCTATGAGGGGTCGTCCTACTATTACAAGAATTACCGGAACTACTATTCGGGGTAGGTCGCGCTTGGCCCCCCGGTCGGACCTCACTCCCCCGCGAGCCTCGCGGGCGAAGCGGGCGTGCCCTGATCCAGCCAGTCTCCGGCGGATGAGAGCCAGACCAGGTCGGTCGGGCCGCCATTGGCCGTATATTCTACCGGCAGGTCCGCAATGATCGCGCGTATCGCGGCGATATCGAACGCGTCGCAGGCCTCGCGCAGCGCGCGAAGAGCTGGTTCGAGTTCGCTCCATGGAATACTGGTTACCGGCTCGCTGAAAATGCGCGGATGGCGCGTGGGCGAGGCGTCGGCGGAGACAAGCAGTTCCTCGTGCTGCTTTTCACCGGGCCGCAATTCGCTGAAGACGATCTCGATATCCCCACCGGCACTGTCCTGCCCGGAAATATACGGCTTGAAGCCCGACAGGCGGATAATCCGTTCGGCAAGATCAAGTATCCGGACGGGCTCGCCCATATCCAGAACAAACACTTCCCCGCCGCGCGACAGGGCGCTGGCCTGAAGCACCAGCTGTGCGGCCTCGGTGATGGTCATGAAATAGCGGGTGATTTCCGGATCGGTCACCGTGACCGGTCCGCCAGCGGCTATCTGGCGGCGGAAGAGTGGCACCACGGAGCCGGAGGATTCCAGCACATTGCCGAAGCGGACCATGGAGAAGACGGTGTGGTTCTGGGTGCCGGCGAGTGACTGGCAGATCAGTTCGGCCAGGCGCTTGCTTGCTCCCATAATGCTGGCTGGACGCACTGCCTTGTCGGTCGATACCAGCGTGAACATCTTCACACCGGCATTCACCGCGGCGCGTGCGGTGACCAGCGTGCCGAACGTATTGTTGCGCAGGCCCTCCACCACGTTCTGTTCCACCAGTGGGACATGCTTGTAGGCGGCTGCATGGTAGACGGTGTCCACTTTGAAGCGTGACATGATCGTTGCCATGCGCGCCTCATGCTGAACAGAGGACAGCAGGGGGGTGATCATCGTCTGTGCCCCGAGCTTGGCCTGGAGGGCC
This sequence comes from Maricaulaceae bacterium, assembly GCA_050485925.1. GTDB lineage: Bacteria > Pseudomonadota > Alphaproteobacteria > Caulobacterales > Maricaulaceae > Glycocaulis. The sequence goes on along the minus strand of JBJHCI010000320.1, from coordinate 1,881 downwards.
TGCAGCTCTCGCTCCACGGCGTACAGGGCGAACTCGGACTGCTCGACCAGGACAAGATGGGCGGGTGCCTGCCGGATGATCTGCCGGCACAGCTCGCTGCCGATCGATCCGCCCGCGCCGGTCACCATGACGGTCTGTCCGGTGACGTGCGCGCTGATCAGTTCGGGATCGGGCGGAACCGGATCACGCTGGAGCAGGTCTTCAGCGGCGACCTGCTGGATTTCGCTGACGCTGGCGCGGCCTGAGACGATATCCATCATATCGGGAAGCGTCTGCACGCGTACCTTGAGCGGCTCCAGACTGGCCAGGATACGCTTGCGTTCGGTCAGGCTGGCGCTGGGAATAGCCAGCAGGACCATCTTGGCGCGGGTCTGTCGGATAAGCTCGGGCAGGGCGGAAGGCGGGTGAACGTCGAGCCCGCTCACATGACGCCCGTGCAGGGCCGCATCATCATCGACAAAGGCGATGGGTAGGTAGTCGGTAGCCTGATGCAGGGACATGGCAACCTGGCGTCCGCCCGCCCCGGCCCCGTAAATGATGACCCGTGAGCGTTGCAAGGCCTGACGCTGCAGGAACAGCGTCCGCAGGAGCAGGCGGGGCCCGCTCATAAGCCCGATCAGCAGCGGCATGTAGATGAACGGGGCTGAGCGGGGCAGGCCTAGCTGGAAAACAACCGTGGATGCGAGCAGCAAGGCGGCAGAGAAACCGGCGCATAGCGTGATGGTCCTTAAAAGACCCAGGCCCGAGAACCGGATGACGGCGCGGTAAAGGCCCAGCCGGACGAAGACAAACAGCGATATCGGCAGGGTGATCGCCAGCGCGATCCAGATGCCCGGCAGAGGCATGAAGGCGAAACTTTCCACCCGCAGGAAAAGGGCCGCGATATAGGCGACAGCGATGGCGATGGCGTCCACGCCGATCTTCACCGCCTGCTTGAGCGGCAGTGGCAAGCGGAAGATCGGCTCAAGGTCGCGAAAAAGCATGGTCCTCACTGGCCGGGCACGGGCGTGTCAAAATCCGGACCGTCCTGCAGCCCGAGGGGCGAAACCGCACTGATCAGACCGGGTTACTCCCATACTATGCGGGGCAGGCAGAGGCAAATAGCGCCGTTGCCGGGCGATCGTGCAAATCTGCCGGCTTGCCAGCCCAATCTGCCTTGGGCTTGATGGGTATCGGGCGTATTTTTTTTTGCAGGGGTAGGCGATATGGGATTTTACGCTGAGCGTGTTCTGCCGCATGTCGTGACGGCGGCCTGCGGATGCGGCCAGATCATGAAAAAGCGCAGCCAGATCGTGCCGCACGCCTCTGGCCTGGCCCTTGAAGTGGGCTTCGGGGCAGGGCCGAACCTGCAATTCTATGATCCCGGTCGCGTGAAAAAACTGTACGCGCTTGAACCCTCCGCTGGTATGCGTCGCAAGGCCGCCAGTGCCGTGGCCAGTGCGCCGGTGCCGGTAGAGGTGCTTGATGCGCAGGGCGAGGCTGTGCCGCTGGACAGCGCCAGCATTGACACAGTCGTGCTCACCTTCACCGCCTGTACCATTCCCGACGTGGAGGCCGCCATGGCCGAGATGACGCGCGTATTGAAGCCCGGGGGGCAGGTTCTGTTTGCCGAGCATGGTGCGTCGCCCGATCACGGCATTGCCCGCTGGCAGGGCCGGATCGAACCGGTGTGGAAGGTCCTTGCGGGCGGATGCCATCTCACAAGGCGGCCTGACGCGCTGCTGGAGGCGGCGGGTCTTGCAATCGAGCGCATGGAAACCGGCTATATCCCGCGCACGCCGAAAATCGCCGGTTTTGTCTATGCGGGCAGGGCCTTGCGCCCGGCCTGACGTTTTGCGCCTTGCTTTCGCCTTCAAAGCCCATCATATACCGGCGCAGCGC
>JBJHCI010000319.1:0-3258 GCA_050485925.1 Maricaulaceae bacterium | reverse complement strand
GATGTAATGGAGCCGGGAGAGAGGCGGGCAGACAGCAGTGCGGCCCGGCTGGACGGCACGCTGCGCCAACTTGCCAACGCGATCGTGCAGCGCCGCCTGCAGGCCCAGATCAATTCGGGGCTGTCCCCGCTGGTACAAGCCAACCTGTCTTATTCCTTGAGCTTTGACATGGCCCATCGCGCCAGCGTATTTGCTGTGTCCTCGCCGGAGCGCTGGCGGGAAGGACTGGCGGTGGCCGAACAGGAGGTTCGCCGCGCCAGGGAATTCGGCTTCACTCAGTCCGAGCTGGATGAACAGCTAGCCAATCTGCGCACCTCGGTACGCAATGCGGAAAATGCCGCGCGCACCCGCCGCTCGACTGCCCTGTCCAATGCGCTGTGGCAGAGCTGGCTGTCCGAACGCGTCTTCTCGCACCCCTCCTGGCAGGCCGAGTGGCTCGCGGCAAACGAGAGCGCCCTGACGCTGGAGGCGGTTGAGGCCGCCTTCCGACAGATGTGGGATGCCGCGCCGGCCCAGGTCATGCTGGCGGTCAACGAGCCTCTGGAGGACGGTGAGGCGACCGTACGCGAGGTTTGGCAGGATTCGCGCGCCACGCCGGTCGAGCCGCTCGACGAGGCCGGGGCCAGCGAGTTCGCCTATGGTGATTTCGGCCCGCACGGCGAGGTGGTCTCCACCGATCATGTCGAGGATCTCGACTTCCATCAGGTCGTATTCGCCAACGGTGTGCGCCTGAACGTCAAGCAGACCGATTTCGAGGACAATATCATCCGTGTCCGCGCTGATTTCGGCGCGGGCGATCTCACACCCCAGCCGACCCCGGCCGGGGGCTCGATCCTGGGCGCCGTATTTGGCGGCGGCGGGCTGGAGGCCCATGACCGCGACGAACTGCAACGCCTGTTTGCGGGCCGGTCCGTGGGCTACGGGCTGGGGGTTGGCGCGGAAAGCTTCTTCTTCTCCAACGCCACTACGCCGGAGGATTTCGAGCTGCAGATGCAGGTCCTGACCGCCTTCATGGTGGCTCCGGGCTGGCGTGAGGACGGGCTGAACCAGTTCCGCGCAATCGCCGAAGAAGTGCGGCGCGGCCAGAACGCGCAGGCTGTCCAGGTCGCCACCAACCAGGTCAGCCGGATGCTCAGAAGCGGTGACCCGCGCTGGGGTTTCCCAGAGCGTGAGGAGATCGCGGCCTTCACCATGGACCATGCCCGCGCCATGGCCGCCGAAGCGCTAAGCTCGGCTCCCCTGGAAATCACCATTGTCGGCGATATCACGCTGGATGAGGCCGTTGCGGTGACTGCCAGAACCTTCGGCGCGCTGCCCCAGCGCGCGGAGAGCTGGCCGGAGTATGATGACGCCCGTCAACTGCGCTTCCCAGACGCCGTTTCGGAGCCTGTGGTGGTGCATTTCAATGGTCAGCCCGATAGCGGCATGGCCAATATCTACTGGCAAGTCACCGACTCGCGTGACATGCGCCGCGCGCGCGCGCTCAGCATGATGTCGGAGGTCTACAGCCTGAAAGCCACCGAGCGCTTCCGCGAACGGGAAGGCGCGACCTATTCGCCGATCGTATCCGGCCAGTTCTCCAGCGTATTCCCCGATTTCGGCTTCCTGTGGGTCGGGCTGGATGTCGACCGCTCCGAAGTGGACCGTATGTACGCCATCGCGGATGAACTGGCCGCTGCCATGGCCGCGGGCGACATCACAGAGGACGAGATGCAGCGGGCCCGCCAGCCTGTTCTTGAACGCTTCAGCCAGAATCTGGAAAATAACAGCTATTGGCTCGGCCAGCTTTCCCGCTCCCAGTCCGACCCGGAGCGGCTGGAATGGGTGCGCACCGCGCGTGAGCAGTTCCAGGAGGTGACGGCCGAGGAAGTCGCAGCCCTGGCGGCCGAATTCCTCGTGCCCGAGCGCGCTTTCCGCGTATCCATCCTGCCGCGGGACAGCGATGGGGGTGAATAAGGGGCTGACGCATCCAGTGTTGTTGAACAATGGATGCCGGCGGGCAGAGGCCCGCCTCACGGATCAAGGGAGTACAAGCAGATGAAGATGATCTTGCCGGTGGCCATATGTGCCGCACTGGCCCTTTCGGTGCCTGTTCACGCGCAAGACGCGCCTGAACGCGTCACGCGCGGCAATCTGGTGATGGAGAACATCCCCGAGATACCCGCCGGCGTGCGCGAGCGCCTGCGCCAGTATCAGAATGTACGCAGCGCGGGCTTCTCCGACTTTGCCCCCGATGGCGGAATCTACATCACGACCCGCTTTGGCGAGACCAACCAGATCCACCATGTGGCCCAGCCCATGGGCGCACGCCGGCAGATCACCTTCTATGACGAACGCACCAGTGGCGCGAATGTGCGCCCTGACGGGTCCGGCCAGTTCCTGTTCACGCGCGATGTGGGCGGAGACGAGTTCTTCCAGGGCTTCCTGTTTGACCCTGAGCGCGCCCGCTCGGTCCAGTTCACCACCGACCAGATCCGCAATCAGGGCTTCTCCTGGTCGCGCGATGGGCGCCTGATCGCCTGGGCCGCGGCCGGATGGGGCGATGCCGACTACACCATCTACATGGCCGATCCCGCCGACCCCACCACGGCGCAGGAAATCCTGCAGGGCGAAGGCGCGATGAGCCCGGTCGACTGGTCGCCTGACGGGTCCAAACTGCTGATCGGACGCTATTTCTCGATCAATGAGTCGCGTCTTTACGTGCTCGATATCCACGAGGGTACGCTCACCCAGATCAATCCGGATGAGACCAATGCCTACGGCGCGGCAAGCTTCTCCGCGGATGGCAATTCCATCTTCGTCGTGACCGATGAGGGCAGTGAATTCCGCCGCATAATGGAAATTTCGCTCAGCAATAACGCCAAGCGCGTGGTTGCGCAGCATGATTGGGACGTGCAGGCCATGACGCTGTCTCCGGACGGTTCGACTATCGCCTACACCACCAATGAGGGCGGTATTTCCGAGCTCTACGTCATCAATGCGGCCACCGGTGAACGCTTGCCTTCGCCTGACCTTCAGGTCGGGATTATGGGCGGCATCCGTTTCCACCCCGACGGCATGCAGATCGGCTTCACGCACAGCTCAGCCGGTTCGCCCGGCGATGCGTGGACCTATGATCTGCGCACCCGCGAACTCGTCCGCTGGACGCAGTCGGAAGTGGGCGGGCTGGATACCAGCCGGTTCCGTGCACCTGAACTGATCAGCTATGAGAGCTTTGACGGCCTTGAAGTGCCAGCCTTCGTGCACCGCCCGGAAGGC
>JBJHCI010000318.1:0-3288 GCA_050485925.1 Maricaulaceae bacterium | reverse complement strand
TTCGGTATCAGGAGCAGGCCCGATGGAAGGGCCGCCCCCTTTCGAGGGATTGCGACGCAAGAGTGGGCGATTTTCGCCATACTCCTGCGGAGCGTGGCGGATTTCATCCCTGACGGCGTCGAGGCGCCCTTGTGGAGGCGTGCTCCACGGCGGCCGTCTCTCCTTGTCAGGAAGCAAATCCGCTTCGCGTCACGCCCAAAATCTTCATGAGGACAGGCCTTAGCGCCTGCAGCCCTGAAGACACGTTAGAGCAGCCTGCACACAGACGCGCGTCTTGCGGGCGTAGCCGGGTGCCGCTAGCCCCCCGCCAGCGAAGCAATGCCGGCGGCAATGGCCAGCCACAGCAGGGCACTGGCGGCAATAATGAACGCCAGGCTCCGCCGGGTGGACCAGCGCGTGATATCGACGGACGTTGCAGGCGCCGCCTCTAGGCTCTGGATAAGGCTCTCTTGCAGGTAACGCGCCGGCGAGGGTGTGTCGAACGCCAATTCGCTGTCGGCTGAAATGTTGGTGAGTGATGGCGGGGCACCCGGCACGTTCCCGGGACGGCCGGGAGAGGTCGGGTTAAGCTCAGCGGGTTCGCCGATAGTGCGCTTGCTGACGGCCATGATGCTGGCTCCAACAGTCCTATTATTTCCTCGATAATGTGATTCAGAACACTAACGAACCCATAATCGCCGCTCTCTCTCCATCCGGTCGGTGGCGTCATCGGCCGGTCATGGCGGGTGTGGCTTGGTTGCCGCAATGCAGCATAAATGTGTCGTGCCGGGCATTATTGACCAACCTGGTAAGCCTGCCTGCCAAGTTTTACCTAGCCAGTTGCGGCGCTCTCTGGTAAAAGTAAACAAATCGTAAACCTGAAGGATTTTCCAATGAAACAGGTCCGTAGACTTTCCAGCGCGATTGCCAGCGCCGTGCTTCTGGCCCTTGCGCCAGCGACCGGCGTGGTGGTGAGCGCCCATGCACTGATCGCCGTTCAGGAAGCTCCGTCAGTTCAGGAGGTGGCCGATGCGATTATCACCGCTGTGGCCGCGCTTGGACCGGATGCGTCCGCAGAAGAGATCGAAGCAGCGATCATAGCGGCTATTCTGGCATCTGGTGCGGATAGCGAGACCGCGGCGGCTGCCCTGGCCGTTGCCGCAGCGAACCCCGCAATGTCCAGCCCGGCAGCGCAGGCTGCGGCCCAGAGCGTATCGAGCCAGCTGGCCACGACCGGCGTTGCCGGCGTTCCGGGCGGCCCTGGTGGGGGGGCTGCAACACCGCCTCCGCCTCCGCCCCCTGGCGGTCGCGGTGGCTCGGACTATTAGAGCTCGCAGGCTTCGAGGCTAGCGGGCCTGAAGGGTCCGTTCGTACGGATGGATGAGCGCGCCGCAAGCGCTGGCACGCATTGGAAGGCGGATATTATGCCGGGTTTGAAAGACAGGCTTTTTTCCGGAGCTGGCACGCTGATATTAACCTTGATGCCCGCTGCGGGCGGCAGCGTCCTGCTTCAAGGTGAAGCAGAGGCCCAATGGATGTGGGACAGGGACCGCAATGTCAGCGTCACCCAGCGTCCGCGTCCTGAATATGACGCGCTGGGCGTACGCGCGGGCGCGTTCATCTGGCGGCCGCGGGCCGATCTCGGGCTGGAGCGGAACGACAACATCTTCGCGACCGCGACCGCCACCGAGTCCGATACGATTTTCGTGATCAATCCTTCGATCAGCGTGGACACCACCTGGTCGACGCACGCCTTCAACGCCTTTGCCAACGTCCTGCATCGCGAATACTCTGATTTCTCGAACGAAAGCACGACCGATTACAGCTTTGGCACGTCCGGCCGGATCGATGTCGTGCGCGGCAGTTCGATAGGCGCCAGTGCGTCACACAGCCGTGGTACCGAACCGCGCACCTCGGCTGGTGCCGCGGGCTCGGCCGCTGAACCGATCCGGTTTGACACCACCAATTTTGCGATCGGCGCTGATCATGTCTTCAACCGTCTGCGCCTGCGCGGCGGATATGATTTTTCTAGGGTGGATTACGGTGCCGCTACGCTGATCGGCGGCGGCGTAGCCAGCCAGAATTTCCGGGACCGGGATCTGCACCGCTATACGGTCCGCGCTGACTATGCCGTAAGCCCCGACACGGCGCTGTTTGCGCGCTATCGCTATAATGAGCGCGATTACCGTCTATCGCCGCCGGCTGTGGCCAATGCACGCGATTCCAGCGGGTACACCTTCGATGTCGGTGTTGATTTCGATCTGGGCGGGCTGGCACGCGGTGAAGTGGGTATCGGCTATGCCCATCAGGACTTCGATGATCCGATCTTCACCGACATAAAGAGCCTGAGCGTTGACGGCCTTGTTGAGTGGTTTCCCACCCAGCTGACCACCGTCACTTTCACCGCACAGCGCAGTGTGGAAGATTCCGGTATCGCGGCATCGGCCGGGTATGTGGGGACGGCCTTTTCGGCGCGGGCTGACCACGAACTTCTGCGCAATGTGATCGTGACCGGCCAGATCAGCTACGCCACCGACGATTATCAGGGCATTGATCGGGAAGACAAGCGCTGGGGCGCCGTGGTAGCGGCAACCTACCTGCTGAACCGCAATGTCGGGGTACGGGCCAGCTACGATTATGTTGACCAGCGGTCGTCAGGTGTGGCGGCCAACAGGAATTTCGACGTCAACCGGTTCACGATCGGTGTCGTGCTTCAGTACTAAGGCATGTTACCTGACGGTCTTGGCTCCATAATGGCGATATGGTGAAAATACCGCCCCCGGATGTATCAATCCGGGGGCGGTATAAATCTGGCTACCTTGCAGGATGTCTGTTGGGGTGGTGTACCGGTTTGAAGGGTCTTGGCGGTAATGGCGAATACTACATACCAGCAGCAGGATTTCGCCAGCCACGGATCTGAGGACGATCTTATTGACCTGCGCCAGATCGTGCGGGTGTTTCGCCGCCGCCTTCCGGTCTTTTTCGCCGTTGCGCTGGTGGTGTTCGCGCTGGTCGTGATCGTCACCATGCAGATGACCCCGCAATATACCGCGACTGCGAGTGTGATCATTGATCCTCGCCGGGCGCAGGTAGTTGATATTGAAGCGGTCCTGACCGGAGTAGGCTCTGACGCCCAGGCGCTCGACACCGAGGTTCAGCTGATCCAGAGCCGTTCCATGGCGCAGAGTGTGGTGCGACAGCTCGGCCTGGTTACCGATCCGGAGTTCAACAGCCGCCTGCGCGAGCCCACAGGCGTTGGCGCGATCATGTCAGGAGTGCGCGGCTTCATTTCCGGCCTTACCCCGACAC
>JBJHCI010000317.1:0-3294 GCA_050485925.1 Maricaulaceae bacterium | reverse complement strand
CCGCCATGATGCCTGAATGGCTGGCGGCATAGGCCTGCGAGTCACCGATTACCGGCGAGCCGGCAATATCGTTGATCGAGGACATCGGCGTGAGACCGCCCGCGCGCGTCAGCGCGTCCGACCACAACTCGATCCCGTTCTGCGCACGCAGGGCCACAACTTCGCCAGAGCTGAACGGGGCAATCACCACCTCGCCCTGCACGGCGACAGACGGAGCCGTCAGCAGACGCGCGGAATCGGCAATGGCACGGTGTGTCCATTGCACCGAACCGGATTCGGCGCTGAAGGCCATCAGCTCGTTTTCGTGGGTAATGGAGAAGACGCGGCCATCACTCACGGTGGGCGCGGCGATGAACGGGGTCAGCGCCGTCTGGCGCCAGACTTCCTCGCCATTGCTGGCATCCAGGGCCACGATGAAGCGGCGGCCCGTGTGGACGTAGACGCGTCCGCCATCCACCGCAATGCCGCCGCCGAACGCAAACCTGTCCGGCCCGCCGCCTTCACGGCCAATAAAGGGAATCGGCACCGGCAGACCGCCGCCGCCCGATACCTCTTCACGCTCGCGCAGGCGCACCTGCCAGCGGCGCGCGCCGGTTTCCGCATTGAACGCGGAAACCCGGCCATCAGCGTCAACCGTGTAGATCGTGCCATCCAGCACGACCGGGCGGGCATTGATGCGTCGGTCACGGTTCGACCCCGAACCGGCATCCACCCGCCAGACCCGCTGCAGACTGCCGCGCGCCTGGGTATGTTGCATAGCGTGGGTCGCAAACCCGTCGGGCTGGGGCCAGCGGTCATTTACATAGGCCGGTGGCAGATTGACCCTGGCACCATCGGCCGGTGCCAGCCGCTCGTCCAGCGCGATCACCGGCACGCGCTGATCGCGCGGCGGTGTATTGGGGTCTTCGCGGCTTCCCCCAAACGGGTTCAGGCGCGAGAGCTGCTCGCCCGCGTTACAGCCGCCCAGCACCATGCTGACCGCAGCCAGCGCCAGGATGGCGGTTCTCACCGGAAACGTCATTGACCGCTTTCCTCTTCAGGCAAAGGCGAGGCCTCGTCCGCCATAATGGCCGGATCGTCGGCAGGGGGTTCGACCTCCAACGTGATGTCCTCAGCAATCTCCGCCGGCGCCGACTGGGCGATCACCGACAGGGCATCGCGTGCGCGCGTCCGGATGCCTTCACTGGCCATCAGGGAGAGCTGGATGAACTCATACTGGCGGCGCGCCTCTTCCCAGCGTTCGTCACGCATCGCGGCCGCGCCCACCAGTTCGCGCGCCAGCAGAGCGAAAGATGACCCGCTGGAGATCAGCGGATCAAGCCGCAACCGGATATCGTCCGATGACAGATTGTCGAAACCGGCCAGAGCGGCCTGGTAGCGGGCAAGGTCTCGGACCAGGGCTACCGGAGAGCGCTGCGCCGCCTGTTCATAAAGCCTTGCAGCTTCTTCGGAATTTCCACCTTCAGCTGCGATCGCGGCTTGATGGAGCAGGGCGAGGGTCGCATAGCCGCGCGGACCTTCCGCGACCAGCGCCGCATAGGCCGCGTTCGCGCCCTCAACGTCACCCGCCAGCTCCAGCTCGCGCGCTTCGGCAAAACTGGTCGATGCCGTATTCGCCTGATTGGACTGCCAGGCGCGCCAGCCCTCATACCCGGCAACACCGGCAATTACGATAAATGCAGCGCCGGCCACCCACGGGCCGTACCGGCGCAGGAGCTGCATATAGCGTTCCTTGCGCAGCTCTTCTTCAACTTCGTCGAAAACGTCGACCAATGTCGGCCTCTCACTTCACAAACAGCGTGTTGCGCCGGACCCTAGCGGCCCCGCCCTATCCCCGCAATACGTGCTGACCAGCGTTACTTGGACTTAATCCGGTAAACCTCGTCCGGGCCGGGAAAGCGCCGCGCCCGCACCTCGTCGGCATAGACCTTTACCGCTTCCACGGTAAGCCCTTTCAGGTCCGCATAACGCTTCACGAAGCGTGGGGTCCAGTCGAAAAGGCCCAGCATGTCCGGCGTCACCAGTATCTGCCCGTCACACGCCGCCGATGCCCCGATGCCTATCGTGGGCGCTTTCACCGCCTGGGTGATCTCACCGGCCAGTTCCTCGGCGACACCTTCCACCACGATGGCGAAAGCGCCGGCCTCGTCCGCGGCACGGGCCTCGGCCAGCACCCGGGCCCGCTCTGCCCCATCACGCCCCTTGGCCTTGAAACCGCCTTCGGCCAGCGCCGCCTGCGGGCGCAGGCCCACATGAGCCATGACCGGCACGCCGCGCTCGGCCAGAAAGCGGATCGTGTCGGCGATGTAGACACCACTCTCCAGCTTCACCGCCTGCGCCCCGGTCTCGCGCAAAATCCGTGCGGCGTTCCCAAATGCCTGTTCGCGGCTGGTCTCATAGCTGCCGAAGGGCATGTCCACCACGACCAGCGAGCGGGCCGAGCCACGCATCACCGCCTGACCGTGCAAGATCATCATGTCCAGCGTTACCGGGATGGTGTTGGGCAGGCCATGGACCACCATGCCTACCGAGTCGCCGACCAGCTGTATGTCACAAAGTGGATCGAGCAGCCGGGCCGTAGGCGCGTCATAGGCCGTCAGGCAGACCAGCGGCTCTCCGCCCTTGCGGGCGCGAATGTCTGGCGGCGTGATGCGGCGCGACGTTGTCGTCTCGACACTGACAGGCGGGGTCTGGGCGGACATGGACGGTTCCCGGATGGCTCGGTCCGCACGCTAGCCCATCTTCGCAACCGCACAAATCCCGCGACTCACAGGTCCAGACCACCGCGCCGGAAAAGAAGCAGGGTCAGCCCGGTAAGCCCGGCAGCCGCCAGCGCCATGATCAGGGCCTGATAACCTACCGCGTCGACCGCCAATCCGGCCAGCATATCGGTCAGACGCGAGACAGCCGGCAGCAGCGAGGGCAGTTGCCAGCCTGTCACCAGCGCCCCGGCCAACCCTGCCAGTATAAGCACGGCAGGGCGTGCAAGGGTGGGACGTGGCAGGGCCTCCATCACGGCATCGGTGAAGCCGTCATCAACCGGCGGGGCCGCCGCCTCGAAGAGGGCTGCCAGACGCGCATCGAAATCCTTGTCAGAACCGATCATGCCGCACTCTCCTGCCGGTCGAACCAGTCCTTCAGCCTGGCACGCCCGCGATTGACATGGGACTTTACCGTACCGAGCGGCAGCCCGGTGACCCCGGACGCCTCGGCATGACTGAGACCCGACGCATAACATAACACGACACAAGCGCGTTCCTCATCGCCAAGACTGGCCAGTGCCCTGTCCAGATC
>JBJHCI010000316.1:0-3295 GCA_050485925.1 Maricaulaceae bacterium | reverse complement strand
AGCCGCTGCCGGGCAAGCGTCCCCCATAGGAAGGGAGGAGGAGACAGAGGAGGTGCGCACCGTGCGGTTAGAATCAGGATTCCACGCCATCATCATCACCAAAGGAGCGCACCATGAAATTGAAGACCATCACGCTTGGCGAACTGCGCAAACGGCTTGCCTGGATGAAAGACCTCCCGGACGAGATGCCGGTCATCTTCGGAAACGGCGACCTCTCGCTCTTGCGGGCGCACTGCGTAACCAAGCTCATCAACGGAAAGGAGGTCGAAGTCGTGCACTTCGAGTTCGGCGAGCTCTACCAGATCGGTCACGACTGGGAATCCGGTTCAGGCGGAAACAACTGATCCGCGGTAAGGCGGTTGCCTATCCGGCCTTCCAGCCACTCCTGCAGCATCCATCCAGCAGCCGCAGGAGTGCGAACCCCTGTAGATCCAATGACCTTCCCGCACGGCCTTCGGAAGAGAAAACTGCAATGGCTCCGATCAACGGTGATCTCCACCGTGCAACCCTCGCGCGGGTAGTCGTCGCGCAGGTACACGCTGCTGAGTAGCTCGGCCGTGGAATCCCCCACCCCCGCCAAGCGCTGCTTTTCCAGCGCCGCATCACGCTGGCGCCCGCGCTCGATAATCTCGAGTTGCTCGGGGGTGAAGTTGTACACGTCGGGTCGGCTTCGGGTCTGCATTGGCTTCCTCACTTTGTGGCACCCGCCCGCATCGCGCACGCAGCGCCATGCACGCATCAAACGGTTCAGAATCCGAGCAAATAAACGGGCTTCGTACTGCTCTCGAAGAGCTGCAACGCGGCGTCGCTCGCGTATCGCGCACAGCGCCCTGATTTCGGCCAGGCTTCGGCTGTCGTCGCTCGAGAGGTTGCGCATGTCAGGCCGCCTCTTTCGCCGGGCTTCCCGCGCTCTCATACGCCCAATAGATGTCGTCAATCGACAACCTGGGGTCAGCCTTAACCAAGGCTCTGGCAAGTCTCGGGGATGGCTCTTTTTCGGTCGTCGCAAGCTGATACAAATACGACGGGTTGCACCCAACCTTATCGGCGAGCGCCTTCAGGCCCTTGCGGCCCTCATCCTTGTAAAGCTGCTGTAGGTCCATGCCGATGTCGAAAACGGTCCTTGATATCGGCATGGTAGCGACTCGCTACCGGAAAAACAATAGCGAGTCGCTAGTTCCTGTTGGGGTAGCGCGTCGCTACTCTGATTGCATGGACGTCAAACTTACCCGCCGCCGGAAACTTTTGAGCCTTATCGAGCAGCACGGCACGACGGCCGCGCTCGCGCGCGCGGTCGGCCTCAGCGAAAAGTACCTCTCACAGATCGTGAATGAATTTCAGGGCGCCCGAGATCGCACGCCGCGACAAGTCGGCGACCGCGCCGCGCGGCAGATTGAATCGGCACTTGGATTTGAGCATGGCTGGATGGATACCCCAGACACGCCCTCCACATCGGCCGAGACGCCCTCTAGGGATGTGCAGTACGTCGCAGATTCCGGCATGCAAAACGTGTATAACCATGCAAATACACTACCCGGCAACCCCGCCGAGGCCCGCCCGTGGCCGTTCGAGCCAGCGAGCGAAGCCGACTACATGGCGCTATCAGATGCCGGAAAGCGCTTCGTCAAAGGGCAACTCGCCCTCGCCATCGACGAAGCCAAAGCCCTGTACGGGCCGGCGTCCGGAAAACGCACGGCCTGACGCCTGCGTGGACAGCGAAGGTGATCCCGTTCCCAATCAGGATGCGCCAATGAGCGATGATCGCCCTTGACTCAAGGAAGCCTGTAGCTTGAACTTTATACCGTATTCGATATCATAATGAAGCTGGCCATTCACCCGAGCGCACGGGCTGACCTCCGCCGCCTGCTGCAGATCGACGTAAACGTGGTCAGCAAACTGCTCGCGCTCATTAGGGAGATAGAATCCGACCCCGGTCTTATTGACCGCCTCAACATCGAGAACGAACGCATAGAAGTTGGCGAATTCGACATAAACGTGATGGGGATCGTCAGCCTCCAACGTAAGAACGAAGATATATTTAGGCTCAAGCTGTGGGACACCGAGGGGCTACTCCCCTACCGCATCATTCACGGCAACTTGCCCGCCGGCCAGCGCAGACGCCAAGCTGAGATCATTATTCTCGCCGTCACACATCGGGATGAGTACAACTATGAACCTGACCACCCTACAACCAAACGCATTCGTGCAGACTTTCACGACGAGCGCGGCTGGTAACGTCAGCGCAGATCAGTGCGTCAGCACCAGTGCAATACCGGTCATGGACATGACACTCTCCGCCGTGGACTCGAAACCCATGGCGATTGACGACTTCATCGCCCAGCTATGCGAGGAAGATCCCCGTCTGGAGGCCGCCCTAGAAGCCGGCACCCAATGGGTAGGCCGCACGCTTTACGCCGACGAAAAGGAAACGTTTCGCGCTTTCAGGCTTGCTGCCGGACTCAGCCAGGCCCAACTAGCCAAGCGCACAGGAACCAGCCAGGCGCATATTGCCCGGATTGAATCGGGCGAAACCGAACCCGGCGTAGGCAAGGTTGCGCGTCTCGCCGAAGCACTGAATGTAAGGCCCGCCACGCTTTTTGAAGCAATCCTGGGCACCTACGAGAACCGCCATGACTGATAGAACGTTTCATGGGCTTTATTGCGACGACATTCGTCATGAGGTAGGGGGCAAGCTATCGCTTATCGGGTGCTACTCCGGCGATATGCTCGTCCATACCTTTCCGATAACACTACCCAAACTGTGCATCCACTTTGCCCTCGCAACGCCCATTGAAAAGCCATTCGAAGGGCCAGTCACCGTCACGATATACGAAGGCGACCGTGAGGTCGGGCGATCAGAACTTAGCGCCGGCTGGATGAAAACAGCCCGCGAAACCCTGTCAGGGCAGCAACCCGATCGCGACACCATATCTCTGATTGGCGCCTTCCAGTTTGCGTCTCTCAAACTTGAGAAGCCAACGCTCATTCGAACCATCGCCGAAATCGACGGAGAAACCTTGGTCGGCCCAAAGCTATGGGTTTCTCAAGCGCCCGCGCAAAAGTCCGATTAAGAACGCCCTCACACACAGCCCGCGCTTTCTGGACGGCACCATGCCCACGCTTCACCTGAGTGAATACATCAAGGGCGAGCAGTCATTTCTAGGCACTCGCGAAGCAGCGGAGCCCATACGGCTCCGCATCAAGCGTACGCTTGAAACGCACGGGCACATCACCCTGGACTGCAACGGAGCATCCGTCACACAGGGTTTTGTTGATGAGCTCGTCGGCGCGCTGA
>JBJHCI010000315.1:0-3296 GCA_050485925.1 Maricaulaceae bacterium | reverse complement strand
GTGGGCCACCGCGTCGAGGCGCAATGTACGCGCCTCGGCCGCCGCCTCCCATTCGGGGGCTAGGCGCTCCTCAAGAAAGGCGCGCAAGGCATCGATCTGTCCGGCTTCCACAGTAAGTCCGGCGGCCATGGCATGACCGCCTCCGGACACCAGCAGCCCGGCCTCGCGCGCCGCAGCCACCGCCTCGCCCAGATTGACGCCGGCACAGGAACGCCCCGACCCCTTACCTATCCCGTTTTCGGTGCCGATCACGATGGCGGGCCGGTTGAAGCGCTCCTTGATCCGGCCTGCCGCGATGCCAATCACACCGGGGTGCCAACCTTCACCGGCAGCCAGGATAAGCGGACCGTCAGAGGTAATCTCGCCGCTTTCAATGCGAGCCATGGCGTCATCAAGCACGCATTGCTCAATGGCCTTACGTTCGGCATTCAGCCGGTCCAGCTCCCCGGCTAGCTGACGGGCCAGCGTCACATCGTCGGTGGAAAGCAGCTCAAGGCCGAGCCCGGCGCGGCCCACGCGGCCGCCCGCATTGATACGCGGGCCGAGAAGGAACCCCGCATGGTAGGGTGTCGCCTCGCCGCTCATTCCGGACACGTCTGCCAGCGCCGCAAGCCCGGCCTTCTGCCAGCCACTCATTACTTTCAGCCCCTGCGTGACGATAGCGCGGTTAGGCCCGGTCAGCGGCACTACATCACAGATCGTACCCAGCGCAGCCAGATCTGTCATGGCGATGAGATCCGGTTCGCCGTCGTCAAAACTGTGGCGTGCCCTACCCTCGCGATTAAGCGCAGCAAGAAAAACAAGCGTCACGCCCGCGGCGGCCATGTGACCACAGCCCGATGTGTCAGCCGGCTGGTTGGGATTGACAAGCGCCGCGGCGGGCGGCGGCGCACCGGCCATCAGATGGTGGTCGATCACGACCACCGGCAGACCCATTCCCGCAGCACTTTCCAGCGCGCCGTGAGCCGCCGCACCGCAATCAACCGTGATGACGAGCCCCGCCCCCGCTTCTTTTAGGGAAGCGAAGGCCTCTGCAGACGGGCCATAGCCCTCCTCGATCCGGTCGGGCACATAGGTCAGTGGGTCATGCCCCACCTGGCGCAGCCATCGTACCAGCTGCGCTCCGGAGGTAGCGCCGTCCACGTCATAATCGGCAAAAACGGCGATTCGCGTGCCGGCCTGTAGCGCGTCCCAGACCACACAGGCTGCCAGGTCCATGCCGAGAAACGTTGCCGGGTCGGGAAAGCTGTCACGCAGGCGCGGCTGCAGGAACCCGGGCGCGGTAGTCGCATCTAGGCCACGTGCGGCGAGGAGGCGCGCCAAGGCGTCATGGCAGCCTGTTACCCGCGCAATTTCGGCGGCCAGGCCGTCTGGTGCCTCATTCAGCGCCCACGCCTTCCCGGTCACGGACCTGGTGACGCCAAACAGGGGAGTGCGAACAGGCATCGCTGGTCAGAGTGTCTCCGCTAGCCGCTGCGTGTTGATCACCCGGCGCGTGCGGCGCGCTGATGACAGCAGAAGCGTCTGGGTCGCAACATATCCCGGCGTTTCGGAAACTGGCAAAAGAAGCTGGCCGCCCGTCACGCCGCTGGCAATGAACAGGCAATCCTTGGACGCCAGCTCCGCGCCAGTATATTTCCGGTCGAGATCCTTGATCCCGGTCTTCGCCGCGCGCGCGCGTTCCTCATCATTGCGGAAAAAGAGACGGCACTCGATCTGCCCGCCCAGGCAACGCAGCGCCGCCGCCGACAGAACCCCCTCAGGCGCCCCGCCCTGCCCAATATACATGTCTACCGGCCGGGTGGGATCAGACGCCGCAATCACGGCGGCAACATCACCATCAGGGATCAGCACGACCCGGGCACCCGCGCGGCGCACTTCAGAGATGATCTTCTGGTGCCGCTCACGTTCCAGCACGCACACCGTAACCTCGGAGACAGGGACACGCTTGGCGCGGGCGACCGCCTCGACATTGTCCTCTACCGGGCGATCCAGATCGATCACGCCCTTGGGAAAGCCTGGGCCCACCGCGATCTTGTCCATATAGGTGTCCGGCGCGTGCAGCAGCCCGCCGCGAGGGGCCAGGGCCAGCAAGGTCAGCGCTTCGGGCTTGCCACCGGCGGTGAGGTCGGTACCTTCCAGCGGGTCGAGCGCGATATCGATCTCGGGACCGTCACCAGTGCCGACCTCTTCGCCGATATAAAGCATGGGCGCCTCATCCCGCTCGCCCTCGCCAATCACGATCCGTCCCTTCATCGGCATATCGTTGAACGCCTTGCGCATGGCATCCACGGCGGCCTGATCCGCAGCGATCTTGTCGCCGCGACCGGCAAGGCGGGCAGCGGCGATAGCGGCGCGCTCAGCGGCCTCCACGGCACCGAGGGCAAGGTTCTCGAGGGCATCAAGCGGCATGTTGGATCAGTCCTTTGGTAAGACGAAAAATCGGTCAGTCGCGTACGGGTAAAGGTGGCGGCGTGGCACGCTCCCGGGCCTGTCGGCCGAATTCAAGGGCATCGGGCCTGGGCAATTCAAGAAGGGTCTGCGCGCTGATGACGAGATCACGCGTGTCAGCCAGCGTCCGGGCGTTGGAGGCCATCGTCCAGCTTTGAACCACAGGGCGTTCGAGCTCAGGCACGTAGTGCGGCGCGGGTCGGTCCCGCTGCTCTGCGATGCGGGCGTCAGTCCAGCTCGGCTCGGACTGCGGTCCGACAACCGCGCAGCCCCCCGCCGCAAGGCCAAGGATACTCACCGGCAGGATGAGGAGAGAGCGCACGCGCGAGCTTTCCCTTGAGAAATGGATGCAATACCTGCTTTCTATACGCTTCGCTTCATGACTGTCACCTCTGCCGCGAAGGCTCGCCACACATGGCCGGGAAAAAACCATCCTCCAAGCGTTCGTCTACTACCCAGAAGACGCCGACCAAACGACCGCGCGCAACTGCATCCAGCGCCAAAACACCCCGGAAGACGAAAGCGCCCGCGCCGAAAAAACCCGCTGCGCCGCCATCGCAGGCGCAGCGGATTCAGCAGCGGATTCAAAAGCTTGCCCCGGAGAAGGCAGCATCGACCGAACCCCTCCTGCCACAGGCCGATCTGGAAGCCTTGGAGACAATATCGCGCAATGTCATGCAGTCGGCGCTGAAGAGCCAGAAGCTCATGGCCGACGTGATGCGCCGCTCGCTGGAGGGTGACACCTCCCTCATGCCGAAGGCCGACCCGCTGCACGCCACGCCGGAACTGGTCCACACTTGGGAAAAGGTGCTGGCGGAGCCGGAAATGCTGCTGCAGGCACAGTC
>JBJHCI010000314.1:0-3296 GCA_050485925.1 Maricaulaceae bacterium | reverse complement strand
TGCCAATAGAGGCCTCGATCTTGGCGCGCGAGCGGATAATGCCAGGATTGTCCAGCAGGCGAGCAATGTCCTCATCGCCATAGCGCGCGAGCGTTTCGGGATTGAAGCCGTCAAAGGCGTCCAGGAAGTTTTCACGCTTTCGCAGGATCGTGATCCAGCTTAGCCCCGCCTGAAACCCGTCAAGGATCAGCTTGGCAAACAGCGCTTCGTCATCGCGTTCGGGCACGCCCCATTCGGTATCGTGATAATCGACATAAAGCGGGTCTTCGCCTGGCCAGGGGCAGCGGTGGATCATGTCAGTCGAGACCTCCTTAAGGTAGCCAAGCACCGTCCGGCGCCGTGTCCAAATGAATTAGTGCTCAGGTTTCTTCAGTGTGCGGCCCTTCACAACAGCCCGCATGCCAAAGCGTTCACGGGCCTTGTCCATGGCGCGCTCGGCGGCTGCGCGTTTCAGGCCATCGGGATCAAGCAGGTCGCGCGCGTCGCCGCTGGCCGGCTCCAGCTCGCTGAAGCCTATGCCGATGAGGCGGTAATGCGGGCCTTCGGCTTCTGCGCGCAGAAGCTCGCGTCCATTGCGGAACAGCGTATCGGCCAGCTGTGCGGGCTGCAGCAGGGTGCGCCGTCGGGTGAGCGAGCGGAAGGCCGATGTCTTCAGTTTCAGCGTGACGACCCGACCGGCCACGCCCTGCTGCTTCATACGCCAGGCCACCTTCTCGCAGAGTGGCCACAGCCGGTTTTCCAGCTCGTCATGGCTGGCCACATCGTCAAAGAAGGTGGTTTCCGCCGACACGCTCTTGCGTTCGCCTTCCGGGTTCACCTTGCGCACATCATCGCCCTGTGCCAGCCGCCACAAGCGTACGCCGGAAGGGCCGTGCTTGCGCATCATCCAGTCCTCGCCGCGCGCAATGACATCGCCCAGCGTCTTCAACCCGTCGCGGGCCAGAACGGCGGCGAAGGCCGGGCCAACACCGAACACGCTGTCGACCGGCCTTGTGCGCAGAAAGCCCGGTGCTTCGACCCGTCCGATCACGGCAAATCCGTCCGGCTTGTCGAGCTCGCTTGCAGTCTTGGCGAGAAATTTGTTGAAGCTGAGACCCACTGACACCGTCACACCCACGTTCGAACGGATACACGCGGCGAGCTTCATCAGTGTGACGGCAGGCGGGGTGCCATGCAGGCGCTGCGTGCCGGAGAGATCGAGAAACGCCTCGTCGATGGAGAGCGGTTCCACCAGAGGCGTCACATCCTCCATCATCTGGCGGATACGCCGGCCTTCGCGGGCATACACATCCATGCGCGGGCGGATCACCACCGCATCTGGGCAGGCCTTGAGCGCCTTGAACATGGGCATGGCCGAGCGCACGCCGTGCAGACGCGCCACATAGCAGGCCGTGGCCACCACACCACGCTTGCCGCCCCCTATAATGACGGCCTTGTGCTCCAGTGCGGGATCGTCACGCTTTTCAATCGCCGCGTAGAAAGCGTCGCAATCGATATGGGCGATGGAAAGGTCTGCGATCTCGTCATGGCGCACGACGCGCCGTGCGCCGCAGGACGGGCAGGGCACGCTGTCTGCCGGTGCAAAGCAGGACCGGCAATAACCCGCCATCACTTCGCACCCAACGGCCACAACCAGGCCGCGCCGCGCACACCGGAAGAATCCCCGTGCTTATTGATCACGACGCGCGTGCGCATTTCGTCGGAAAAGACGTGTGGCTCCAGTCGGGCCTCCACCTCGCGGTCAATGCCCGGGATGTTGGACAACCCGCCCCCGAGCACGATGACATCCGGGTCAATTATATTGATGATGGTGGAGAGGGAGCGGGCCAGCCGGTCGGCATGGCGGGCCATCGTGGCGCGCGCAGCGGCGTCGCCGTCAGCCGCTTTGGCGGCAATCGCATCGGCGGCGAGTGCCTCGCCGGTTACCCGTTCATGGTCTGCCGCCAGCGCAGGGCCGGAGCACCAGCTCTCCACGCAGCCGAGCCGCCCGCATCCGCATTGGGGGCCGGGGATCTCGGTCGCGTCTGGCCGAGGCAGGCCGGTATGGCCCCATTCGCCGGCGATCAGCCCATTACCCTCATACAGTCGGCCATTCATGACGATGCCGCCGCCCACACCGGTGCCGATAATGACCCCGAACACGCACAAGGCACCTGCACCCGCCCCGTCACTTGCTTCGGACAATGCGAAGCAGTTGGCGTCGTTGGCGCAACGCACTTCCTGCCCGAGCGCCTGTGACAGGTCGCGGTCCAGCGGCTTGCCGTTCAGGTGGGAGGAGTTGGCGTTGCGCACCAGACCGGTGCGCGGATTGATCGAGCCCGGGTGGCCGACACCCAGCGAGAAGCGTTCCGCCCCGGCTTCACTGGCCACATCGCGTACCAGCGTGCGAATCGATTCGATGAGAACAGGATAATCGCGTACGGACGGGATGCGCCTGCGTGCCCGTACCATGCCGGAGCGGTCCAGCACGGCGGCTTCGATCTTCGTGCCGCCCATATCCACGCCGATGCGTATCATGCCGCTTCCCGCCCTTATGCCGCTGGTCCGCGCTCCGTTCTTATCTTGTTCCTTACCGTCTTCCTAGCGGCCGACTCATCGTTGATTAAGGAAGATCGGCTTTACTCGCTCATGGATGGTCAATGGTCCACGCCAAAGGCGGGGCAAACGGGGGAAGCACGCGCATCGCCATGCTGCAGGTCATGTCCAAAAAAGTTCTGATCGTTGAAGATAACGAGCTGAACATGAAACTCTTTCATGATCTGCTCGAGGCCCACGGCTACGAGACTCTCCAGACGCGCGAGGGTCTGAAAGCCATTGATATGGCGCGCGAGCACCGCCCGGACCTCATCCTGATGGATATCCAGCTGCCCGAGGTTTCGGGGCTGGACGTGACCAAATGGCTCAAGAACGATGAGGAGCTGTCTTCTATTCCCGTAGTGGCCGTGACCGCCTTCGCTATGAAGGGCGATGAGGAACGTATCCGTGAGGGGGGGTGCGAAGGCTATCTTTCCAAACCGATCACCGTTTCGACTTTTATCGAAACAATCCGGAAATTTCTGGGATAAGGCGCGGGGGCGATGAGCGCGCGCATACTGGTTGTAGACGACATCGAGACCAACAGGCGCCTGCTCGAAGCGCGCCTGTCAGCGGAGTATTTCGATGTTGTGCTGGCCAGTTCCGGCGCAGAGTGCCTGGAGAAGGCCACCGAAACTTCGCCCGATCTTATCCTGCTCGATGTGATGATGCCCGGCATGGACGGGTTTGAAACCTGCAAGCGGTTGAAGGCCGATCAGGCC
>JBJHCI010000313.1:0-3301 GCA_050485925.1 Maricaulaceae bacterium | reverse complement strand
GACCTATGCCAGCATTGCCGGTGACCAGCGCTCCATGGCGGTGATGACCAATTACGGCGAGCTCAATCTCTACATCGCGTTCGTGAACATGTTCCAGGTGATCCTGATGCTGCTGGGCAATCGCGACTAGTCTGGTCAGACTGCAACAAAAGAACGCCCCGGTCTTGCGACCGGGGCGTTTTTCGTCGGGCGGACCGACCGGTGTTAGAAGGGGAGGATGTTGCGGCGGCGCGAATAGGCGAGATAGCCGACATTGGCGCCCGCGCGAAAGCCCACCCCGGAGCGGATCGGTGCCAGCGTGATGTAGTCGGCGCGCTGATAGTTCACACCCATACCGGCGACGAAATAGGCGCTGCCTTCCACGCCCGGGAAGCGCTGATAGATGCGGTCGGGCTGATCGAGATTATAGATCAGGGTGAAAACCTTGCTGGCATTGCCGCCCGCATCGAAGCCCACCGACGGGCCCTGCCAGTAGACCCGCTGGCGGCCAGTCTCACCTTTCAGCACCATATCGCCCTGCCCGTAGCGCAGGCCGACGCCCACCGCGCCGGAAGCTTCCTCGCCGATGATATAGCCGACCGGCTCGCCCAGATCGTTGAAGACGCGTTCCACCAGCGTGCCCGCCGCTTCGGCGGTAACGCCGAAGAAATCGGAGACCGCATCGACAATCTCGGTGCTGGTATAGGTGTCGCGCTCGGTCGCGCTTGCCTGTGGTCCACCGGCCAGCTCCCCATTGCCGCGCCCTGAAGCGCTGGAATTGCAGCCCGACATGGCCAGGCCCGCAGCCGCTATCGCCGCAATCAGGCCGACAGGCTTCATCGTGTAGAGGGAAATACGCATGATGATATGGTCTCTCCAAAACGGGCACCGGCCGGACCTTAACCGGCGGAGCGGTGCCAAGCCCCATGAAAGCGATGCTCTACGCCGGTTAAGGCGCAATTAAGGACGCTGCGGGACGGTACTGCGCCTGCGCTCCACATAGAAACGCCCGGCAGCGGTATCAGGTTCCGGTTTCCTGCGGCGTATCCGGCTTGGCGCGGGCCCTTGCGAGTGCTAACTCCCCGCCCATGAGCACCAATCCCGCCAATATCCGCAATTTCTCCATCGTGGCCCATATCGACCACGGCAAATCGACTCTGGCTGACCGGCTGATCCAGTTCACTGGCGGGCTCTCCGACCGCGAGATGAAGGAGCAGGTGCTGGACAATATGGAGCTGGAGCGCGAGCGCGGCATCACCATCAAGGCGCAGACCGTGCGGCTCGATTACACGGCCCGCAACGGCGAAAAATACGTCCTCAACCTCATTGATACACCAGGCCATGTGGACTTCGCCTATGAGGTCTCGCGTTCGCTTTCTGCATGTGAAGGTGCGCTGCTGGTGGTGGACGCTGCGCAAGGCGTGGAAGCCCAGACGCTGGCCAATGTCTATGCCGCGATCGAGGTCGATCTCGATATCGTGCCGGTGCTGAACAAGATCGACCTGCCGGCCGCGGAGCCCGACCGGGTGCGCGCGCAGATCGAGGACGTGATCGGTATCGAGGCGCATGACGCGCTGGAAATCTCCGCCAAGACGGGGCTGGGGATTGAAGAGGTGCTCGAAGCCATCGTGCACCGCCTGCCTCCGCCGGCTGCCGGAGATCCCGATGCGCCGCTGAAGGCCCTGCTGGTTGATAGCTGGTATGATGCCTATCTCGGCGTGATCTGCCTTGTGCGTATCCATGAAGGCACGCTGAAAAAGGGTATGCGCGTGCGCCTGATGGGCACTGGCGCGAACTACAATGTGGACGGCGTCGGCGTGTTCCGCCCCACCAAAATCAATGTGGACTCGCTAGGGCCGGGCGAGATCGGCTTCCTCAACGCCTCGATCAAGCAGGTGCGTGATGCGCGCGTCGGTGACACGATTACTGAGGAAAGGCGGCCCACCACCTCCATGCTGCCGGGCTTCAAGCCTGCCATTCCTGTCGTGTTCTGCGGGCTCTTCCCGGTTGATGCCAATGACTTCGAAGACCTGCGCGACGCGGTGGAGCGTCTGGCGCTCAACGATGCCTCGTTCAGCTTCGAGATGGAGACCAGCGCCGCGCTCGGCTTCGGCTTCCGCTGCGGCTTCCTCGGGCTCTTGCACCTGGAAGTGATCCGCGAGCGGCTGGAGCGCGAGTATGATGTAGACCTCATCACCACCGCCCCGTCCGTTATCTACAAGATCAAGATGACCGATGGCTCGGTGATGGATCTGCATAACCCCGCCGACATGCCAGACCCGGTGCGTATCGACACGATTTCAGAGCCGTGGATCAAGGCGACCATCCTCGTACCGGACGAGTATCTGGGCGGTGTTCTGAAGCTGTGCGAGGACCGGCGCGGCATCCAGAAAGAACTCACTTATGCGGGCAGCCGGGCCATGCTGGTCTACGAGCTGCCGCTGAACGAGGTGGTGTTTGATTTCTACGACCGGCTGAAATCCGTCACCAAGGGCTATGCCAGCTTCGATTACCAGTTTGTCGAGCACCGTGAAGGCGATCTGGTGAAGATGTCGATCCTCGTCAATGAGGAGCCGGTCGATGCACTCTCCATGATCGTGCACCGGGCGCGCGCCGAAATGCGCGGCCGGGGCATGTGCGAAAAGCTCAAGGACCTGATCCCCCGGCACATGTTCAAAATCCCGATCCAGGCGGCCATTGGCGGGCGCGTGATCGCGCGCGAGACGCTGTCCGCGCTGCGCAAGGATGTGACGGCCAAATGCTATGGCGGCGACGCCACCCGCAAGCGCAAGCTTCTGGAAAAGCAGAAAGCCGGCAAGAAGAAGATGCGCCAGTTCGGTCGGGTTGAAATCCCGCAGGAAGCCTTCATCGCGGCTTTAAAGATGGACGGGGATTAGGGGCTCGGCCTAACCCCGATGATGAAGGCTGCCCGTCCTCGATGACCTCTGGCAGGACAGCCGGACAGCCTATCCGGTCCAATTTAAGGCTCATGACGGCGTGGTGGTCGTGGGCGTCCGTAATCCGGGCCAGAAGCGCGTCCCGGTCAAGTTCCAGCCAACCGCTGCTGGCGGCCACGGGCAGTGGCGCGTCACCGGCATTGGCGAAGGCCATGGCCCAGTCGTCAAACAGACGCTCGCTAGCGGGTTCGTTCAAAAGCAGCGTGACCTCGGCATGGCGCGTATCGTTGCAGATACGCGCATATATGTCCTCAACCGCCGCTTTCGGTCCTTCTAGCAGCTGGACAAACCGGCCGCGATCATACACCAGCAAACCGGTAACATTGGCCTGTGGGTTATATCGCTCGCAGGCGGCCATGATATCG
>JBJHCI010000312.1:0-3314 GCA_050485925.1 Maricaulaceae bacterium | reverse complement strand
CCACCAAGGAGTTGGAAGCGGGCGAGGACCATGACGGCATTGCCGATCTGAAAGGCGACTGGGCGGTCGGCACGCCGGCAGCCAAAGCGTTGGGGCTCGATGATCCTGTCATCGATTTCGAAGTGACACCCAACCGGCCTGACTGGCTGGGCGTGCACGGCATTGCCCGTGATCTCGCCGCTGCGGGTGTCGGCACGTTCAAGGATGCCGAGATCGCGCCGGTGAAGGGCACGTTCCCCTGCCCGGTGACCATCGAAACCAGCTGGCCGGAGGCCTGCCCCGTCTTTGCGGGCCGGGTGGTCAAGGGCGTGAAGAACGGCCCGTCGCCGGAATGGCTGCAAAAGCGCCTGAAAGCGATAGGCCTGCGCCCCATCAACACGCTGGTCGATATCACCAATCTGATCTCGGTGGAGCGGGCCCGCCCACTTCATGTCTATGATCTTGCCAAGATCGGAACGACCATTCGTGCGCGCATGGGTTTGGGCGAGAAGGACAGGTTCGAGGCGCTGGATGGCCGCGAGTATGACCCGCAATCCCATCATTGCGTGATCGCCGATGATACAAGGTGTCTCGGCCTTGGCGGCGTCATGGGCGGCGAGTATTCCGGTTGTACTGGCACTACTGCGGACGTATTCATCGAAAGCGCCTGGTTCGAACCCTCCATCATCCGCACGACCGGTCGTGAGACAGGTATTGTCTCTGATGCGCGCTATCGCTTCGAGCGCGGCGTGGACACCGGCTCGGTCCTCCCCGGTCTGGAGCTTGCCACCCGGCTGATCCTCGATCTGTGCGGCGGTGAAGCCTCCGAAGTGTATGTGGCGGGCGAAGTGCCGGTCGATCCGGCTTCGATCGCCTTCGATCCGGTCCGTGTGGCGCGTCTGACGGGGCTCGACATTTCCTATGACCGGATTGCCAACATCCTGACCGCTCTGGGCTTTGGCGTGGACCGGACCAATCCGGTCTGGACCGTGACCGTGCCGAGCTGGCGGCGCGACTGCACGCAGAGCGCCGACCTGATCGAGGAAGTCGCCCGTATCGAGGGGTATGACCGCCTGCCCGCGACCAGCCTGAAGCGGCCTGCCGGGCGGTTCGAGGCTCCCGCTACTCCGATGCAGAACCGGGTGCGTGCCGCCCGCCGGGCTGCGGCCAACCGGGGTTATCAGGAGGCCGTCACCTGGTCCTTCTGCCGGGAAGATCAGGCCGCGCTCTTCGGCGGGCATGGCGCCGGCCTGAAACTGGCCAATCCGATCTCGTCCGAACTGGACGTGATGCGCCCGAGCGCGCTCGTCCATCTGCTTCTGGCCTTGCAGAAAAGCCTCGACAAGGGGCTGGTCGATCCGCGCTATTTCGAAGCTGGGCCAATCTATTTGGACGATACGCCCACAGGTCAACGAACGGTCGTTTCAGTGATGCGTGTGGCCAGTGCAGGCCGCGACTGGAAGGGCGCCGCCCAGCCGGATGTGTTTGACGCCAAGGCGGATGCGCTCGCCATTCTGGAGGCTGCCGGCGCACCAGTGGCCAATCTGCAGGCTGCGCCCGAGGCGCGCTCCTGGTGGCATCCCGGCCGGTCTGGTGTGCTGCGTCTTGGGCCGAAAACCGTGCTGGCCGAATTTGGCGAGATCCATCCCGGCGCCCTGAAAGCCCTCGGCGTGGACGGCCGCGTGCTGGCGGTCGAGGCTTTCCTCGATGCGATTCCTGCTTCCAAGACCAAGGGGACGAAGTCGCGTCCCGCTCTCGAGGTCTCTGACCTGATGGCGGTGCGGCGTGATTTTGCTTTTCTCACCCCGGAGAGCGTGCCAGCAGGCGATCTGCTGCGTGCTGTTGCGGGCGCGGACAAGCAACTCATCTCTGATGTGGCGCTCTTTGACCGGTATCAGGGCAAGGGCGTGCCGGAGGGCCATGTCTCGCTGGCGGTGGAGGTGACCCTCCAGCCGCACGACAAGACGCTCACCGAGGCCGAGATCGAAGCGGTGTCGAAGCGTGTCGTCGCGGCCGCGGAAAAGCAGGGCGCCAAGCTGAGAGGCTGATCGGACAGGTTGAACTGCTTGGCAGATCGGGCCGCTGAAGGGTTTTCAGGCCAGCCTTAACCGCGCCCGGTCGAAGAGTTTGAGCACCTGGGGCAGATCCTGGCCCCGTTTCAGGATCACGCCGGTGGCTGAAACGATCTTCCACGCACCCTGACGGCGGGCCTCTGCCGGCGTTTTCACGATGCGGTAAAGCGGGTGCTCGGCTGCGTGGCGGAACACCGAGAACTCGGCGCGGTCCTTCAGCCCGTCAATGGCGTAGTCGCGCCATTCCCCGGCCGCCACCATCATTCCGTAAACACGCAGGATCGCATCCAGCTCTTTACGGTCGAACATGACCTTGGCAAAGCGCGCATCCGCGTCCAGAGGCATTCAGCATCCATCCGTCTGCCGGTGACAGAATCACAGCCTGCGCGATTTTGGCGCCTCTTACAAAGATTTCATGCTCTGCCACAGTTCGGCCTTATTGCCGCCGTCCGCACGCCTTACCGCGCCAGCACCTTGATCGCCGCCGGCCGGCTCTGGACATAAGCCCGATCTGGATTTCAGCCCCCCCAGCCCCCCGGATCCGGGTTTTCAGGCTGGCCGGTACTCCCCAATTCACATCATCACACCTCTTTCCAGCCGCTCTTGAGCAGAGCAGGCGCTAGCCGCGCGCGGCGAGGCGCGCTATGGCTTTTGGCCTGTTCACTCCCTGCTGCGGATACGGTGATTATGCGCCCATGATTGAAGCGCTGGACCTGGTCAAACGCTTTGGCCCGACGCGGGCCGTGGACGGCATCCGTTTTTCCGCCACCCGGGGTGAGGTGGTGGCGCTGCTCGGCCCCAACGGGGCGGGAAAGTCTACCACGATGCGCATGCTGGCCGGCTGCCTTGAGCCCGATGCCGGTGTGGCGTGCATTGCCGGTTTCGATGCCGTGCGTGAACGGCGCGCAGCCCAGAGCGCGCTCGGCTATCTGCCCGAAGGGGCTCCCGCCTACCCGGCAATGACGCCGCGCGCCTTTACCCGTTTCCATCTGCGCGTGCGCGGTTTTAAAGGCGCTGCATTGACCGAGGCGGCTGAACAGGCGCTGGAGCGCACCCGTATGGGCGAAGCCGCCAGCCGCCCCATCGGCATGCTCTCCAAGGGTTTCAAGCG
Source organism: Maricaulaceae bacterium (assembly GCA_050485925.1). GTDB lineage: Bacteria > Pseudomonadota > Alphaproteobacteria > Caulobacterales > Maricaulaceae > Glycocaulis. The sequence continues at coordinate 152 of JBJHCI010000312.1, read as the reverse complement.
TCGCGCCGCACTGGCTGCGGCCATCGCCCACGATCCTCAGGTGCTGATCCTTGATGAGCCGACCGATGGTCTTGATCCCAACCAGAAGGATGGCGTACGCGCTCTGATCAGGGAGATGGCCGCACAAAAGACCATCCTCATCTCTACCCATC
>JBJHCI010000311.1:498-3340 GCA_050485925.1 Maricaulaceae bacterium | reverse complement strand
GCCAGGAGCTGGTCGAAATGGCGTTTGAGCACATCGGCGTAGCGTGTGGGCGTCATCGCCAGCGCGCCATAGGTGATGACGTCATTGACCTCCAGCGAGTAGGGCATCGAGACAAGCCTGCCGGAGCGGGTCTTCAGGGGCTGGGGCTGGTCATCCTGGAACAGGTCGCACGTGTACCAGAAATCATATTCCGCGATCAGGTCCATCGTGCGCGGTGTGTGGGTCAGGGCAGGGGCCAGATAGCCGCGTATGCGCTGGCCCGTGGCGTCCTGCACGGTACGGATGGAGTCCTCGATGACGGCGCGCTCCTGCGCCTCGTCCATCTCGTAGGAGTAGCGGGTGTTGTAGATGCCGTGGCTGAAAAACTCCCAGTCACGCGCCGCGCAGGCCTCGATGATTTCCGGGTGATGCTGGCAAAGCGCCACGTTGAGTGAGACCGAGCCGCGAAGCGCGTATTTGTCCATCAGTTCCATGAGCCGCCAATGACCCACCCGATTGCCCCAATCGCGCTGGGAATACCCCACCACGTCCGGCGCCGGGCGTGGCCAGCCGGGGCGTTTGGGATTCACCGGCGGGTTGAACTCGTAGAACTCGATATTGGGTGCGATCCAGAAGGCGAGCTTCTTGCCGCCCGGCCATTCAATCTTCGGGCGGTCCCGATAGGGCCAGTAGTCGTAGAGATTGGGGTCGGCGGTCGTCATGTCTGATGGCCTTCCGGTTGTGCTTCGTAACGCTGGCCCGTGGCCAGCATGGCGTCCAGTCCGATGCGGTTGTTGACGCCGGCAAGGTCGGTCATGCGGCCGCGCATTGCGCCTGTCGAGCCATCTGCCTTCAGCGTGGCAAAGAAGGCTTCTGCCGCCGGGATCAGCGCACGCACCAGCGCACCGGGCGAGATCACCAGACGGTAGCCCAGCTCTGACAGTGCTTCGACACTGCTCAGCGGCGTATCGCCGCCTTCGACCATATTGGCCAGCAGCGGCGCGCGCGCGGCAAAGCGGTTCGCGGCCTGGCGCATCTGATCGAGATCGCGCGGGGCCTCGATGAAAAGCACGTCCGCGCCCGCTTCCAGAAACGCTTCGGCCCGGTCCATGGCGGCGTCAAACCCTTCAACGGCAATGGCATCGGTGCGCGCGATGATGAGGGTCTGCGGGGAGCGTCGCGCATCAACGGCCGCACGGATCTTGCCCGCCATTTCTGAAGCCGGAATAACGCCCTTGCCGCGCAAATGACCGCACCGCTTGGGAAAGGTCTGGTCTTCCAGCTGGATCGCGGAGGCACCGGCGCGCTCAAGCATTTTCACTGTGCGCTGGACGTTCAGCGCATTGCCAAAGCCGGTATCGGCGTCAACGATCAGCGGCAGGTTTACGCGTTCTGTGATGCGCCGGGTCACGTCGGCGAGATGGTCCAGGCTGACAAGGCCGATATCGGGCCGACCGAGTTGGGTGTAGGCCACCGATGCGCCTGACAGGTAGATAGCCTCGAACCCGGCCTGCTCTGCCAGCAGGGCCGACAGCGCATCATAGACACCTGGTGCCAGAAGAGCGGGGGCGGCCGCGAGCCTGTGTTTCAGGGGAAGGCTCATGCATGGTCTCCCTTCGCCGCGAGGCGCTTTTTCAGATGAGGTATCAGCCCGCCATCGGCAATCATGCCGGCAAGATGGCCGGGCAGGGGCGCAAAACTGTAGCGCGTGTCCTGCGTGTGGTTGAACAGCGTGCCGACCTGCAGGTCCAGCGACAGCCGGTCGCCCGGCGCGATATGGCGTGCTTCATCCAGCGTGACGCAGATGAGGCCCAGATTGATCGCGTTGCGCCAGAAAATCCGCGCAAACGAGCGGGCGATCACGGCCTTCACGCCCAGCAGTTTCAGTGACACGGCCGCCTGTTCACGCGATGAGCCGATGCCAAAGCTCTGGCCGCCGACCACGAAATCGCCGGGCTGTACGGTGCTGGCAAACTGCGGGTCAATGGCGCTGAGGCAATGGCTGGCCAGCTCTTCTGGCTGCAGCTTCATCAGATAGCCCGGCGCCATGACATCGGTATCGATATTGTCACCGAATACGAAGGCCCTGCCGCTCATGGTGCCCCCCCTTCCAACAGGGCGCGCGGATCGGTGATGTGACCGGCGACGGCGGCTGCGGCCACCGAGTAGGGCGAGCCCAGATAGACATTGGCCGACTTCGCGCCCATGCGTCCCTTGAAATTGCGGTTGGTGGAGGAGATGCATGTCTCGCCGTCGGCCAGCAGGCCCGCGCCCATGCCTGCACACGCGCCGCATCCTGATGGCAGCAGGATGGCGCCCGCCTCGGTGAGCGTGTGGAGCGTGCCGTCGGCGCTCGCCTCCTTTGTGGTGCGGGCAGATGCAGGCGCAATCAGCAGGCGGGTGCCGGACGCGACCTTGCGTCCTTTGAGGACGCGGGCCGCCATGCGCAGATCCTCTATTTTCGCGCCTACGCAGGCCCCGATATAAGCCTGATCGATCTTCACGCCCTGATGGCCGGAAACGGGCAATGTCCGGTCCGGGCTGTGCGGCGCGGCGATCTGCGGCTCCAGTGCGCTGGCGTCGAATGTGTGGCGCGCCGCGTAACGGGCATCCGCGTCGGAAGCCAGGGCGAGCGCCGCCGCCTCATCCTCTACCGGCGTGCCAATTTCGCGAAGATACTCGAACGTCACCGCATCAGGTGCGACCACGCCGGTTTCGCAGCCCAGCTCGGCGGCCATGTTGCACAGGACCATGCGCTCGGCCATGCCCATCGCCTCCACTGTCGGCCCGGCGTATTCGACAGCCTTGAACGCGTTATCAAGGCCCAGCTCCCGGCACAGGAAGAGCATGATGTCCTTGGCGG
>JBJHCI010000311.1:0-488 GCA_050485925.1 Maricaulaceae bacterium | reverse complement strand
TCGACCCGGATGGTCTTCGGCACCGAGAGCCAGGTGCGCCCTGTGGCGACGATCGCCGCCATGTCGGTCGCTCCGTAACCTGCCGCATACGTGCCAAAAGCCCCCGCCATGGGCGTGTGGCTGTCGCCGCCCGCAATGACCGCTCCGGGACGGATCAGGCCGTGTTCGGGCAGGACCAGATGGCAGATACCGACCATGTCGAAGAAGTTTTTCACACCATGCTTGGTGGCAAAATCGCGGGTGAACTTCAGGATCGACGCGCTTTCCGCATCCACAGCAGGCACGTAGTGGTCGGACACAATGGCGACGCGGTCAGGGTCCCACAGCCCCACACCCAGCTCTTCCAGCATGGGGGCCCAGCGGCGCGGGCCGGAGCTGTCATGGGCAAAGGCCAGATCGATACTCACGGTCACGATCTCGCCTGCCCGGACGGACTTGCGGTCCGCTGCGCGCGCAATGATCTTTTCAACCAGGGTCATGCCCTGCGC
>JBJHCI010000310.1:1723-3340 GCA_050485925.1 Maricaulaceae bacterium | reverse complement strand
CCCGCTCGGCCTCGGCCAAAAGGGCAGGGAAGGGCGCGGCAGCCTGTTCAGCCGCCCGGCGCAGGGTTTGTGTGTGACGAATGACCATACCAGCGCCCGGCTCAGGCGGCCTCGGCGGCAAGGCGGGCGATAAGGCTGTCCACGCTCAGCCCGTCCGCCCGTGCGGCAAAGGTCAGCGCCATGCGGTGCTTGAGTACCGGCCCGGCAAGCGCCGCCACGTCCTCGGTGGAAGGGGCGAGACGTCCCTGGACAAGCGCGCGGGCGCGTACCGCCAGCATCAGGGCCTGGCCGGCGCGCGGGCCGGGGCCCCAGGCGACGCCCTCTTTCACGTCCGGGTGAGGTGAGCCTTCAGGCCGGGCGAGCGCAAGCAGTTGCAGGATGGCGTTCAGTGTTTCTTCACCTACCGGCATGGCGCGCACCAGTGTCTGCAGCTCCATCAGCTCGCCGGGGGTGAGTACCGCGACCGCGCTGTCTTCCTCGGTGCCCGTGGTGGCGATGAGGATGGCGCGCTCGGCCTCGCGGGAGGGGTAAGGCACGTCGATCTGCATGAGGAAGCGGTCAAGCTGGGCTTCCGGCAGCGGATAGGTGCCTTCCTGCTCGATCGGGTTCTGCGTGGCGAGCACGTGGAAGGGCTTGGGCAGGTCATGGCGTATGCCGGCAACGGTCACGAAGCCTTCCTGCATGGCCTGCAGCAAAGCGGCCTGTGTACGCGGGCTCGCCCGGTTGATCTCGTCGGCCATCAGGAGGCGGGTGAAGACGGGCCCCGGAATGAAGCGGAAGGACCGCTTGCCGGCAGCGTCTTCTTCCAGCACTTCAGAGCCGAGAATATCGGCGGGCATCAGATCGGGCGTGAACTGCACCCGCTTGTCATCCAGCCCCGTCACGATGGCGAGCGTGTGCACAAGGCGCGTCTTGGCAAGACCCGGCGCCCCCACCAGCAGGCCATGGCCGCCAGAGAGCAGCACGCACAGCGCGCGCTCCACTACCTCTTCCAGCCCGAATATGGATCGGCCGATGGAGGCTGTGACTTCGCCAAGCCGCGCGCACGCGGCGTCGGCTCGGGCGGCAAGCTGGGTTACATCTTCCTTCGGCGCACTCATGAGCCTATGTCCTTAATCTGGGATCGTTACGCGCCCCGCGTACAAACATGCCCCGCGATGAGTCGAGGTGTCCATGGGTTCGCCCCGTTCAAAATCAGATGGGATGCAGTCGCTGATCGAAGCGGCGCGCAAGGTTGGTGACGGCCTGCCGCCCGTGGATCGCTGGCACCCGGAATATTGCGGCGAGATGGACATGGTCATCCGGCGCGATGGCAGCTGGTGGCATGAAGGCACGCGCATCGGCCGCGAGGCGCTGGTACGCCTGTTCGCGCGTATCTTGCGCAAGGACGAGGATGGCGAGACTTATCTCGTCACCCCGGTGGAGAAGATCCGCATTGAGGTGGAGGCCGCGCCTTTCCTTGCCGTGCGGCTCGACGTTGCGGGAGAGGGGCGGGCGCGCAAGCTCATCTTCACCACCAACATGGATGAAAGCGTCATTGCCGGGCCGGACCACCCCTTACGCATGGATTTCAACGCCGATGGCGAACCCGAACCCTTCGTGCATGTGCGCGGGCGG
>JBJHCI010000310.1:0-1713 GCA_050485925.1 Maricaulaceae bacterium | reverse complement strand
GGCTGGAGGCGCTGCTGACCCGGCCCTGCTTCTACGAGCTGGCCGCACTGGCCGAACGTGGACCCGGCGGCACAATGGGCGTGTGGAGTGAAGGCGCGTTCTTCGCGCTGGAAAAGGGTGAGGGCTGATGCTGGCAGACGGGATCGGCACCAGCGATATCGTCGCGCGCCTGAGTCGCATTCTCGATCCGCTGGATGCGCCCCGCCCCCGGCCGGAGCGCGGGGATGGCGATCTCAATGGCGCGCCTTCGCCCACAGGTCGTGTTCTAAGGCCCGCCGCCGTACTTGCCCCACTGATCGTGCGCGAAACGGGGGTGAGCGTGGTGCTGACCCGCAGGGCCGACCACCTCTCCTCCCATGCCGGCCAGATAAGCTTTCCCGGCGGGCGGCAGAATCTGGCGGAAGAACTGCACGAGACCGCGCTGCGCGAAAGCGAGGAGGAGATCGGCCTACCGGCGTCGCACGTGCGCCTGATCGGCCGGTTCGACCCGTATGAGACCGTTACCGGGTTCGAGATCACGCCCTTTGTGGGTCTGGTCGAGCCGGGCGTTGATTTCCGCCCCGATCCGTCTGAAGTGGCGGAGATTTTCGAAACCCCCTTCGACTTTCTGATGAATCCGGCCAACCATGTGCTCGAAGAGCGGATGTTCGCCGGACAGCTGCGCCGCTATTACGCCATGCCCCATGACGGGCGCTATATCTGGGGCGCGACGGCGGGGCTCCTCAAAGCGCTTGCCGACCGGTTCAACACAGGTGTCTGACCTATGCGTTTTCTACTGACCGTGCTCATTCTCTTCCTGCTGCCTTTCGTGGCTTGGTACACGTGGCGGGGTATCCAGTCCGTGCGCCGAAGCGGAGGCGATGATGAAGCTGGCGAGCAGGGGAGCGATCTGCCGCCGCCGCCTTTACAGGTGCTCGCATTGGTAGGGGCGGGGCTCGCCATTACCGGCATTCTGGCGCTGGCCATTGGTACGGCGTTCGGCGGGGGGGCGCAGTCCGGCCAGTTTCGCCCGCCGACGCTGGAAGGCGGGCGCGTGGTGCCGGGCCGTATCGACCCGGTAGAGCGCATTGAGGAGCGTGCTGCCGAGGAAGAACCGGAATCCGAAACGCGTGAGGACAGGCCCGGTGACTGACCGCCTCAGCCCGGCTGACCATGCCTGGCTGAGCGACCCGGCCACGCGGGCGGTCATGGACGCGCTGCTGGCCGCGGCCCCTGATGGCGCGCGTTTTGTTGGCGGGTGTGTGCGCAATGCAGTGATGGGTGAGCCGGTCAGCGATGTGGACATCGCGACCGTGCTGGAACCGGCTGAGACCATGCGCGCGCTGGAAAGGGCAGGGCTGAAAGCTGTCCCCACCGGGTTTGATCATGGCACGGTTACGGCCGTCAGTGGCGGGCGCGGCTTTGAGGTCACCACGCTGCGCCGCGATGTGGAGACCGACGGCAGGCGTGCGGTAGTTGCCTACACATCGGACTGGGCCGAGGATGCGGCCCGGCGCGATTTCCGCCTGAACGCCATCTATGCTGATGCGGACGGCACGCTGTTCGATCCCGTTGGCGGGATCGCCGATGCGCTTACTGGGCAGATCGTTTTCATCGGTGATGCGAAGGCCCGCATTGCCGAGGACTATCTGCGCATCCTCAGATTTTACCGTTTTCACGCCTGGTACGGTTCGGGTGAGCCGGGGGTGGACGGTCATCGCGCCTGTGTAGGCA
>JBJHCI010000309.1:0-3369 GCA_050485925.1 Maricaulaceae bacterium | reverse complement strand
ACGGTGCGCGGACCGCTTGGCGCCGGATTGATCTTCGGTCTGGTCTTCTATCCTTATGTCTATCTGCTGGCGCGTGACGCCTTCGCCGCCCAATCCGCCGACGCCTATGACGCGGCCCGGACGCTCGGCTGCTCCCCCTTTCAGGCCTTCACCCGCACGGCCCTGCCCATGGTGCGCCCGGCCATGGCCGCTGGGCTGGCCCTTGTGGTGATGGAAGCACTGGCCGATTACGGCACCGTCTCTCATCTCGGTGCACCGACCCTGACCGTGGGTGTGATGCGCGCCTGGGCCGGTGAGGGGTCCACGCCCGACGCCGCGCGGATCGCCATGGTGCTGGTCACGATCACATTCCTCATCTTCATGGGGGAACGCGCCCTGCGCCGCCGCGCCCGCCAGACCAGCGCCTCCGGTCACCGCCGCCCCTTCCAGCGTCAGCGCCTTGCTCCGCTCGCCGGTATCGCGGCGGCCCTGATATGCGCTGCGCCCGTGTTGATGGGACTGGTCATTCCCGCTGCACGGCTCGGCTGGCGAGCACTCTCCACGCCTGCTGCGACCGGCCTCTGGCAGGCGGCAGGCCATTCCATCCTTCTGGCGGGGCTTTCCGGCATGATCGCCGCTTTTATCGGACTTGCCCTTGCCTATGCCATTCGCACGAGAACGCTCACCGGCCGCGCGTCGGCCCGCATTGCCTCCATGGGCTATGGCGTACCCGGCGCGGTGGCAGCGCTTGGCGTGCTGATCATCCTTGGCGGGTTTCAGGGCTGGCTGGACGGGGCGTGGCGCGCCCTGACCGGATCGCCCTTCCCGCTTTTGCTGACGGGTAGCGTGATCGCGCTTCTCTTTGCCTATCAGGCACGCTTCATTGCCGCTGCCATCGGACCCAGCGAAAGCGCGCTCTCGCGCGTGACGCCGTCTCTGGATGCCGCTGCGCGCACGCTGGGCGCCCGCCCGCTAACGCTAGCCCTGCGCGTCCATTGGCCGCTGGTCTCTTCGGGGGTGGCACTGGCCGGGCTGCTTGTGTTTGTGGAGGTTCTGAAAGAACTTCCCGCCACCATGATACTTCGCCCGTTCAACATGGATACGCTGGCTGTGACGGCGCACAATTTCGCCGCCGACGAACGGCTGGGCCAGGCGGCCCTGCCTGCTGTTCTGCTGGTGCTGGTAGCCCTGCCACCCATGGTGTGGATCGCGCGCCAGATCACGGCCAGCGAGCGCCAGCATGACGCCATTGCGCCCTCTAACGCCTTTCCGGGGCTGGCCGAATGAGGGATGAGCGCCAAACCCTGCCCCGCATCGTGATCGAGGGCGCCGAAGTGCGCCTGCAGCGCGGCACGGGCGCGGCTGTGCTCGGCGCCAGCCTGTCCTTGCACGCCGGTAAGGTGACCGCCCTTCTGGGTCCGTCCGGCGCAGGCAAGTCCACGCTCCTGCGGGCCATTGCAGGCCTTGAGCGCCTGCACGCAGGCGTGATCCGCTCTGACAGCACGGTGTGGAGCGGGCCGGGCGTGCATCTGCCGCCCGAGGCGCGGCGCTGTGGTGTGGTATTTCAGGATTTTGCCCTCTTCCCACATCTCAATGCGCGGCAGAATGTCGGCTTCGGCCTGCGTCATCTCCCCGGGGATGAGCGCAAGGCCCGCATCGCCGAGGCCCTGCACTCGGTGGAGCTGACCCAACGCGCCCATGCCTATCCGCATGAGCTCTCCGGCGGAGAGCAGCAGCGCGTGGCGCTCGCCCGCGCGCTCGCCCCCTCACCTTCCGTCATGCTGCTCGATGAACCCTTCAGCGGGCTGGACCGGCGTTTGCGTGCTGATCTTTCCGCGATGACACTGGACGTACTGCGCGCCTCAGGCACCGCCGCCCTCATCATCACCCACGACGCGGAAGATGCGCTGGCGAGCGCGGACGAAATTGCGCTGATGGAGGCGGGCTCCATCATCCAGTCCGGCGCGCCGGACGCACTCTATCTCGCGCCCGCGTCTGAAAATGCCGCACGCATGCTGGGCGAGGTGGAAGTGTTTGCCAGCACGGTATCTGGCGGCAAAGCCGACACTCCGCTCGGCCCCGTACCCGCCCATCAGGATGAAACCAGCGCGGTGAAAGTGCTGATCCGTCCCGAAGGCATTGCAGTCAGTCCTGCGGGCACGCCCGGCACACCGGCCACCCTCACCGGGCGGCGCGCAGCGGGGCCAGCGGTGCAGTTTACCGCCATGCTGGAAGATGGCCGCACCGTCATTGCCCGCGCACCGGTCAGCCACCGCGCTCAGCCGGGCGAGCCAGTGAGCCTGCAGCTCGATCTCACCTTTGTAAGCGTGGTGGCGGGGTAGACCCTAAGGCTGGAGCGCCACGCCCTCACGCCTTGGATCGGCGCCGCCATCCAGCGAACCGTCTTCAAGAAGCCGGATAATGTGGATGCCGGAGTTTTCACCCTGCTCACCTCGGATCTGGTGGCCGAGCGCGCGCAGCCCTTCCAGCGTTTCGGCGTCAAAGCCGGATTCGATGCTCACCACATCGCCGCGCGCAACCACATTGGGCAGGGCCGCCGCTTCCTGCGCGCTCATGTCCCAGTCCAGCATCGCGACCAGCGTTTTGGCCGTATACGCGATAATGGAATTGCCGCCCGGCGATCCCGTGGCCAGTACGAAATTCCCGTCAGCATCCAGCACGATGGTGGGCGACATGGACGAGCGCGGACGTTTGCCGGCCTGAACGGCATTAGGGTGCGAGCGCCCCGCCGCATCCACAGGCACGAAAGCAAAGTCAGTGAGCTGGTTGTTGAGCAGGAAGCCGCCCTCGGTCATACGGTTATTGCCAAAGCCCGCCTCCACCGTGGTTGTCATGGAGACGACATTGCCGAACGTGTCGCGGATGGTGAAATGCGTGGTGCCGGGATTATCGGGCGTGGTGTCCGCCGCAAGCTCCGGCGCGCCGGGCGGGGTGCCATGGCTGATCGCGGGGATGGCCCGATCCGTGGCAATGAGTTCGCGGCGCGTGGCGAGATAGTTGCGGTCTAGAAGCCCGGCGACCGGCACGTCCACGAAATCGGCATCGCCCACATACTGGTCCCGGTCGGCATAGGCGAGGCGGCTCGCCTCGATGAAGAGGTGCCAGCCCTCCACGTCCGGCCCCTCAGCGGCCATGTCATAGCCTTCCAGCAAGGTCATGATCGCCCCGACCGCTACCCCCCCCGACGACGGTGGCGGGGCGGAGCATATCTGCCAGAGCCGGTAGGGCACACAGATCGCCTCGCGGCGCACCGGAGTGTAATTCACCATATCCTCAAGCGTCAGCGTGCCGCCCAGCGGCTCCCGGCCGGCGCCGTCGTCCTGACCGGACCGGTGGACGCAGACGAGTTGGCCGCGCACGTCGCTGCGT
>JBJHCI010000308.1:0-3380 GCA_050485925.1 Maricaulaceae bacterium | reverse complement strand
ACAGGGGTGAGGGCGCCGGCTGGCGGCTCGACGGGATTGCCACACAGGACATGCTCGCCCGGCTGGATGTGTGAGCGGTGCCGGTGACGCGGGCCGTACGGCTTCCTATGTTAGAAGCTGCCACGTCCTGAAGGAGGGTTCATGCACCTGCGCAGCGATACGCAATGGAAAACCGAACTGGTCCCGGCGGATCAGGCCCTGCCCGGGCGCATCCAGGCTCTGCCCACCGCGGCTAGCCATTTCGTTAAGGGCGGCACGCTCAAAGCCCCTGTGCCGAACGGCCATGAGGAGGCGGTTTTCGCCATGGGCTGCTTCTGGGGTGTGGAGCGCGTGTTCTGGCAGTTGCCGGGCGTGGTCAGCACGGCGGCGGGTTATGCCGGCGGGATCACGCCGAACCCGACCTATGAGGAAGTCTGCTCAGGCCGCACCGGCCACACCGAAGTGGTGCGCATCGTCTTCGATCCGAAGAAGATCAGCTTCGAGACGCTCCTGAAAGTGTTCTGGGAGAGCCATGACCCGACGCAGGGCATGCGTCAAGGCAATGATGTCGGCACGCAATATCGCTCGGCCATCTACTGGACCAGCAATGAGCAGAGACATGCGGCTGAAGCCAGCGCCAGGGCCTACGAAAAGGCCCTGAAAGAGGCGGGGCGCGGCGCGGTGACGACCGAAATCCGTCAGGCCGGGCCGTTCTACTATGCCGAAGATTATCATCAGCAATATCTCGCCAAGAACCCGCAAGGCTATTGCGGCATTGGCGGTACGGGCGTGACCTGCCCGATCGGCACAGGCGTCAGCGCAGCGGGCTGAAAAACCTTCAGGCGGGCAGGCGGGGACGCATGACACGCATTATCATCTTTGACGTGGATTCCACGCTTTTGTCGGTGGAGAGTCTTGATTTCGCGGTGGCGCGGGCGCTGGGGAACCAGCCCGGCGGCAAAGCGCGCGCGGACGAGCTTGCCGCGATTACCGATCAGGGCATGGCCGGGTTGCTCGATTTCCGGCAATCGCTGGAACAGCGCATCGCGATAGCCGGTCTCACCAGCGATGACATCATGCCCGCCTCGGTGGCGCTGTCAGAACTGATCACGCCCGGCATGTTTGAGCTGACCGGTACCCTGCGCGAGAAGGGCCATGGCGTGTTCGCGGTGTCGGGCGGGTTTCTGGAACTGTTGGGGCCGCCGCTCTCCACGCTGGGCTTCATGCCGGGTGATGTGCGCGCCAACCGGTTCGAGTTTGACACCGCGGGCACGGTGACCGGCTTTGACCGGGACAATCCGCTCTCGCGCTCTGGCGGCAAGGCGGTGGCCGTGCGCGCGCTCAAAAGCCTCGCGGGTGCGTCCACAGCCGTCATGGTCGGCGATGGCATGACCGATTTCGAGGCTTTTGCCGAAGGCGCGGCAGACGCCTTTATCGGCTTTGGCGGCGTGGTGCGCCGCGAACCGGTGGCGCAGCGCGCACCTGCCTATGCTGACAGTGTGGACGAACTGGCAAAGCTGCTGGGGCTCTAGCCGAACATATCCCCTGCCGGCAGCGGCGCATGGCGAATCAGGCGGCTGTCAGCAACGCCTGCCTGACGATGCGGCACGGCCTTTTGCTGGTAGTGCGCATCGGTGACCATTTCCAAAAATGCGCTCGCGCTGGGATAGGCCGCGATGAAGGCGAGATGCCAGGCCTCGTCTGACGGGCCGATCAGGGTCAGTTGCGGCTTGCCCCGCCAGATGATCTTTCCGCCCACGCGGGCAAAGACCGGCCCGCTTTCGCGCCCATAGGCCTTGTAGGCGTCGAGCCCGGTCGCCTGCCTCCCATCGGGATAGGCGGCCTGATCGCGCAGGCGGATCAGGTTCAGCATCTCAATCGGCTGATCACGGTCCAGCCCCTTGAAGAGGTCGAACGCGTCGCGGGTGGGATCGATATGGGTCATCGCTTGACTGTGGGACGACGGGCGCGAACCCGCAAGCGCGCGATTGCACGCCATGCTTTCCCGTGCACACTGACCGCACGATAAACGAAACGGGGAGGTGCCAGGATGCGGCTCGGTCGGATCATACTGATAGCATTGCCGGTGGTGCTGGCGCTGGCAGTGGCGGGCGCGTTTGCTGCTGGCCTGCGCCTCGTTCCGCTGGAGGTGCGCGCTTTCGATACACGCGCTGCCATCGTCGCGGCTGAAGGCTTTGACGGCGAGATCGCGCGCGACGAATGGGGCGTACCGCGCGTGATCGGAACGACAGATGCTGATGCTGCCTTCGCGCTGGCATGGGCCCATTCCGAAGATGATTTCCCGACCATCCAGTACGCGCTGCGCGCGGCGCTGGGGCCTGACATGCTGGCAGCCGACGAGAGCGAGGCGAGAGGCGCCTATCTCGTTCAGGCACTCGGGGTCACCGCGCTGGTGGCGGCCGAATACGAGACCCAGCTTTCTGCCGATACGCGCGCGCTTCTGGAAGGCTATGCGGCGGGGCTCAACTACTACGCGGCCCTCCATCCGCGCGAGCGCGGGCGCGACCTGTTCCCTGTGACAGGCCGGGATGTGGCGGCGCTGGCGGCCTTCTACTTCCCGCTCTTCTACGGGATGAGCGATGTGTTGACCGAGCTTTTCGCCCCCGATGTGGAGCGTGATGGTGCGCGCGGGCAGGAATTGCAGGTCCATTTCATCGCGCCGGGTGACCAGCATGCACTCGGCTCGAACGCCATCGCGGTCGCGCCTGACCGGTCGGACGATGGCGCGACGCGCGTGGTGATCAATTCCCACCAGCCGGTCGAAGGCCCGGTCGCCTGGTATGAGACGCACATGATCTCTGGCGAGGGGCTGGATTTCGCCGGCGGCACCTTCCCCGGCGTGCCCGTCCTGCATCTGGGTGCCAATCCCGATCTTGCTCACGCTGCCACAATCAACCGGCCGGACGTGATTGATGTCTATGCGCTGACCGTCGGCCGCGATGACCGGTCATATCTGCTCGATGGCGAGTATGTGCCGTTTGACCGGTCCACCGCGCGCCTGCTGGTCCATCTGTGGGGCCCGTTCGCCTTTCAGGTGACGCGTCCAATAGAGCGCTCCATCCACGGAACGGTGCTGCGCACCGAACGCGGCGTCTACGCGCTGCGCCACGCCACGCAGGGCGATATGCGCGGGGTGGAGCAGACCTACCGGATGATGCAGGCACGCTCCATCGCCGAGTTCGAGACCGCGATGGAAATGCTGGCCATGGGCAATACCAACCGGGTGGCGGGCGATTCCACCGGGCGCATTGCGCGCTATTACAATGCCCGTATGCCGCTGCGGCTGGAGGAGGAAGGGCTGGACTGGCGCGGCATTCTGCCCGGTGACCGCTCCGATCTGGTGTGGAGCGAGTTCGCGCCGTTCTCCGCCCTGCCCCACA
>JBJHCI010000307.1:0-3390 GCA_050485925.1 Maricaulaceae bacterium | reverse complement strand
GCACGGAGAGATCCATATAGGCCGCTCCGCGCGCCTGAAAGAGCTCGGCCAGACGGCGCACCAGCGCCTCGCCAATGCCCGGCAGGCTGGTACGCGGATCGACCGCCAGGCACCAGAGCGAAGATCCACTTTCCGGGTCGGTGAAGGCACGGGCATGGACCTCACCCGTGACCGCGCCAATGATCTCGCCCGTCTCGTCATGCTCGGCGACAAGAAATGTCAGTGTACGGCTATCGCGCTGATGCCAGAAGAAGGACGGGTCGACCGGCACCATGCCGCGCGCCTGGTAGATGCGGTTGACCGCCTTGGCGTCAGCCTCCGAGCATAAGCGGCGCACCACATAGCCGCTCTGACCCTTCTGGCGGCGCGCCCGGTAGGTTGCGAGATCCAGCCGGTAGGTGTGGGACGGGTCCAGAAACACTTCCTGCGGAGCGGCGGCCAGCACAACATGCGGGTCACGGATGTAAAAGCCGATATCACGCTGCTCGCAGGCCTCTCCGCGCAATGTCTCCACCAGGGCGTCAGCGCTGGTGAAGGTCTGCGCAAAGGCCAGCCGGCCCCAGCCGCAATCAACCACCGCATTCACATCCGGGCCGGCATCCCCCCCTTCACCATGGGGGATGGGCGCTTTCATGGACTGGTCGCGCATCCGCCGCAGACGGTGGCCAACGGCGCGGGTGCGTCCGGGGCGGCGAACAGTGGTCATTATCTGAGCTCCCGTTCAGAGCGATTAGAGCCCGTGGGTTTCCAGCCACATGGCCAGAAGCCCGATCTGGTAGAGCTTGGAGCCACGCAGCGGCGTGATATGCGCCTCCGGATCGGCCAGAAGGCGGTCGACATAATCCTGCCGGACAATGCCCTTGCCTGCAAACCGCTCCCCCTTCACCGCGTCGCGCACCTTCTCCAGATAGGGGCCGCGCAGATATTTCAGCGCCGGAACAGGAAAATAGCCCTTGGGCCGGTCGATCACCTCATGCGGGATCACATCGCGGCCAACATCTTTCAAAATGCCCTTGCCGTCCTGCCCGGTCTTCAGCTCTGCCGGCACGCGCGCGGCCAACTCCACTACCTCATAGTCGAGGAAGGGTACACGCGCCTCCAGCCCCCAGGCCATGGTCATATTGTCCACGCGCTTGACCGGGTCATCGATCAGCATGATTTCGGTATCGATCCGGAGCGCCTTGTCGATAGGACGATCCGCACCCGGACGGGCAAAGTGCTGCGCCACGAAATCGCGCGCCGTGTCCCCATTAAGCCAGGTGTCCTGGAGAAGCGCGCCCATCTCCGCCCGGTCCCGGTCAAAGAAGGCCTTCGCGTAAGTGCTGAGCGCATCATTGGTTTCCAGCATGGGCGGATACCAGTGATAGCCGGCGAAAATCTCGTCCGCCCCCTGACCGGACTGAACCACCTTCACCTGCTTGGAGACCTCTTCAGAGAGGAGGTAGAAGCCGACACAGTCATGACTGGTCATCGGTTCGCTCATCGCGGCGATGGCGCGATCCAGCGCAGGCAGGGCTCTAGCGGTGTCGATCTGGATCTTGTGGTGATCAGTGGCGAAACGTTCGGCGATAATATCCGAATACTGAAATTCGTCGCCTTTCTCCTCATCAACACTGTCAAAACCGATGGAGAAGGTTTTCAATCCCGTCTGCCCGGCCTCTGCCAGCAGCCCCACGATCAGCGAGCTATCGAGCCCGCCAGAGAGCAGCACACCCACCGGCACATCCGCCACGAGGCGGCGCTTGACAGCAAGGCGCAGCGCGTCGGCAACGCGCTCCTTCCACTCCACCGCGCTCAAGCCCCGCTCCTCGGGGCGCGGGCCGAAGGGTACATCCCAATAGCGCCGCTCGGTGCGCTTGCCGTCCGGGGCAATGTGCATCAGCGTCGCGGGCGGCAACTTCCTCACACCCCTTACCATCGTCCAAGGGGCGGGCACGACAGCGTGGAAGGAGAAGTAGAAATTGAGCGCTACCGGATCGATGGAGCGGTCAATATCCTTGTAGGCCAGCAGGGCAGGCAGGCTGGAGGCGAAGCGGAAGAAGCCCTTCCCCTCGGAGTAGTAAAGCGGCTTGATGCCCAGCCGGTCCCGTCCGATCAGCACCTCGCCGTTATCGCGGTGGGTGATGGCAAAGGCGAACATGCCGTTGAGGCGGTGGACGAAATTCTCACCCCAGGCGTGATAGGCTTTCAGGATCACTTCGGTGTCGCCATCGGAGAAGAAGCTATAGCCCTTCCCCTCCAGCTCGGCGCGCAGCTCCTTGTGATTATAGATGCAGCCATTGAACACGATGGCGAGGCCCAGCTGCGCATCCACCATGGGCTGCTGAGCGGCATCGGTGAGGTCGATGATTTTCAGGCGGCGATGGCCAAAGGCATAGCGGCCCTGCGCGTGAAACCCGCCCGCATCGGGCCCGCGCGCATGCATGGCGTCGGTAACCTGCTGCAGGGCGGAAATGTCCGGCAACTGATCATCAAAGCGTAATTCACCGGCTATGCCGCACATGCACGCAATCTCCTTGAGAAATAGATGAATGAAATGGTGCCAGAAGGCGTTCCCGGCACAAGAACTCTGCAATTATATAGGATCCATGCCGGAAGGTTCAACAGCGGCAACCCGTATGATCAGTTTCGAATATTGCTGCAAGATATGCTTGGAAAGCCAAATATATTACTGGTTTCAACAAATATAAATCTATGCTTATTTAATCTGATAGAGAGCTTATCCGGCCGGTTTCTGCAACCAGCCGCCGGGTGCTGAAAGCCAGGGAAATTTCTCGATCACGGGCGGCCTGCCGTCGAAATACTCTTCCACGGCGCGGGATTCTCCCGGCCATTCGGTAATGCCGTACTCGTCAAACAGGACGATACCGCCCGGCACGACATGGGGGTAGAAGGCCTTGAGCGCCGCGAGGGTCGGCTCGTAAATATCGCAATCAAGGTGCAGGAGCGAGATGCGCAGGCCCGGATGCGTTTGCACATAGCGCGGCGCGGTCTTCACAATATCGCCTTCCTCGATGACGATGCGCGGCTTTTTCGGCACGAAGCTGTCCTCGTTGAAGAGGGCGACCAGCTCAAACAACGTGTCGCGGAAACCGGCCGATTCCCAGCCACCGTCGAAATTGCCCCGATTGGCCGCGCTGTCCTTCTCGGTCTCATCCTCTTGCGTGCGCCCGGTCAGACCCTGGAAATGATCAAACCCGATCACCTGGCGGGTGCGGTCTCCGGGGCAGAGCATTTCCAGAAAGCGCGCGAAATTGAACAGGGATTCTCCCTTGTAGACACCGCACTCCACGATATGACCGGGCAGGTTGGCGATCTTCTTGAACACCTCCCAGTGCCCGAAGGCCTTGGAGGCGTACATGCGCCGCTGGAAGGCGTTAAGCTGATGGA
>JBJHCI010000306.1:0-3398 GCA_050485925.1 Maricaulaceae bacterium | reverse complement strand
GTCCTGAGCCGCCGCCTCCTCGCGTAGAATGTCTTCGAGCTCTGAGGCACCATAGCCGACCACGACCACGTCCTCGGTGCGTCCCACTGGCAGTTCGGCATCGATATTGAGCCCGCCCACGATGGAGCTCAACGGCACGGTCGGGTTGGCGGCAAACCAGGCCGAACCCAGAAGGCCCTGCTCCTCGGCGGTCACCGCCACGACGAGTACCGAGCGGCGGGGTTGTTCGCCCAGCGCAAAGGCCTCGCCCATCTCCATGATGGCGGCCGTCCCGGTCGCGTTGTCCACTGCACCGTTATAGATGTCGTTGTCGGCGGCAAAGTTCAGCCGGACGCCCAGATGATCCCAGTGCGCCATCAGCAGCACATACTCGTCAGGCGCTTCGGACCCCGGAATGACGCCCACCACATTGTTGGAGGTCAGCCGGTCGAGCGCCGTGTGCAGTTCGGCGCTCATCTGCGCGCCTTCCAGCGCTACCGGAGCAAAGCCCGGCAGGGCCGCGGCTTCAGCCAGCGCGTCGAAATCATGACCCGTGGCTTCAAACAGGCGGCGCGCCACATCCAGCTGTATCCAGCTCTGCACCGGCACCAGATCAGAGGGCGGCATGTCGAGCGTGAATTGCGGGCCGCGCCATGAGGACGCCACCACGTCCCAGCCATAGCTGGCCGGTTCGGTCTGGTGGACGATGATGGCACCGGCAGCGCCCTGGCGGCCCGCCTCCTCGAACTTGTAGGTCCAGCGGCCATAATAGGTCATGGCCTCGCCATTGAAGCGCCCGGCATCGGGGTGGGCATAGCCGGGATCGTTGACGAGAATCACCACCGTCTTGCCGGTGACGTCGATCCCTTCATAATCGTTCCAGCCATATTCCGGCGCGACCACTCCGTAACCAACAAAAACCAGATCGGTGTCGACAATGGTGACGTGTTCTTCGGGATTCTCCGTCCAATACACCGTGTCGCGGCCCATCATCAGGCCCATCGGCTCGCCATTGATGGTGATGTCGAGGCTGGAGGTTTCCTCGTCCAGAATTGCCTCGATCAGCGGAACCGGCTGATACCATGTGCCGCCCACGCCGCCGGGCTGTACGCCCACGCGTGCCAGTTCATCGGCGATCCATTGTGCAGAGCGTTCGCCGCTCTCGGTACCGGGCGCCCGGCCCTCGAACCGGTCGTCGGCCAGCACGCGGATACGGAAATGGAGATCCTCCTGGGTGATCTCCGGGCTGGTATCGCCCACGGGCGGCCAGTCCGCGTCGTCTGCGCTGGTATCCGGCCCGTCAGCATCTTCGGGACTGTCAGCAGGCGCTTCAGCGGCACCGTTCATGCCGGAAGTTTCGAAGCTGTCCTCCTCAACCGCCTGCTCGGCGCAGGCGGCCAACAGCGCCGCTGTGGCCGCCAGGGTGACAAAACGTAACATTATAACGCCCTCCCAAGGGTTTAGCATTTTTCCTAACATGCCCGCTGACGGTGGATAGGGGAAGGCCTGCCTGCCGCGACCGGTGCCTGATGGAGGCCGGGGCTCGACAGAGACGGCACCCCTCCGCCATGGTAGCGGCCCGTCCCGAGCCGTTCCCCAGGTGAAACCCGATGACCGAGCCGACAAGCCTGGATGCGGTGCGCATAAGCCTCGGCCCGGGCTTCCAGAGCGTTCTGCCGGTGATCATGGCGCTGATCATGTTCACCGTAGCGCTGTCCTTGCGCGTGGCCGACTTCATCGCGTTGAAAGACCGGCCCTGGCAGTTTCTGGGTGCGGCGGCGACGCAGATACTCGTTCTGCCGCTGGCCACCCTCGCGCTGGTGATGGTTGTGAACCCGCCGCCCTCCATCGCACTCGGCATGATCGTGGTGGCGTGCTGTCCCGGCGGGTCGATGTCCAACTTCTTCACCCACATGGCGCGCGGCGATACCGCGCTTTCTGTCTCGCTGACGGCCACCTCGTCCATGCTGGCCGCGCTCGCCACGCCGGTCTCCATCCTGTTCTGGAGCGGGCTCTATGCGCCAACGGACGCGCTTCTGGACACGCTGGAGGTCGATGCCCTGCCCTTCATCGTTCAGACCACGATCATCCTTGCGGTGCCGCTCGCCGCCGGCATGGCAATCGCCCATTTCCGGCGCGAGCTGGCGCACCGTCTGCGCCGCCCCATGTCCCTGCTGGCCATGGGGCTGCTGGTGCTGATCATTCTCTCCAGCCTAGCGGGCAATGCCGACATTCTGGCCTTGGGCGCGATCACCGTCATGCCAATGGTGATCCTGCATAATGCGATGGCACTGGTGCTGGGCTATGCGACGGGCTGGCTTTTGCGCTTCGATGCGCGCGGGCGGCGCGCCATGACCATAGAGATCGGCATCCAGAATGCCGGGCTCGGCCTTGTCATCCTGCTGGGCGCGCTCGGCGGGCTGGGTGGAGCGGCTGCCATCATCGCGCTGTGGGGCGTGTGGCATTTGCTGACCGGGCTCACCCTTGCCAGCGCCTTCCGCCTGAACGACCATTGGCACCAGAAAAGACTGGCCGGAGGAACCCCATGATGCATCAGCTGAAAATCGTGAACGGTCTTATATACGACGGCTCGGGCAGCGAACCGGTCCGGGCCGATATCGCCGTTGATCAGGGCCGGATCAGCGCAGTGGGTACGGACCTTGGCGATGCGAGAGAGGTGATCGATGCGGCGGGCTGCATCGTCACGCCGGGCTTTATCGACATCCACACCCATTATGACGGGCAGGCGACCTGGGATGATCGCATGGAGCCGTCCATCCGCCACGGTGTTACCACGGCCATCCTCGGCAATTGCGGGGTGGGCTTTGCGCCGGTGCGCAAGAACGATCATGACCGGCTGGTGCGGCTGATGGAGGGGGTGGAGGATATTCCCGGCACCGCCCTGCATGAAGGGCTGAAATGGAACTGGGAGAGCTTCCCGGAGTATCTAGATGCGCTGGACGCCATGCCGCGCACCCTGGATGTCGCGGCCATGATCACCCACGACCCTTTACGCGTGTACGTGATGGATGAGCGCGCGAGCTTTGATGCGCAGGCCTCTGAAGAGGATATCGCGACAATGCGCCGCCTGGTGCGCGAGGCGCTGGAAGCGGGCGCCATCGGCTTTTCCACCGGTCGATCAGATCTCCACCGAACCGCTGATGGCGAGTGGACGCCGGCCTCTGAGGCGACCGCCAAGGAACTGACCGGCATTGCCGAGGCCTTTCACGGCCTCACCCATGGCGTGCTGCAGGCCGTCTCTGACTTTGACCTGCAACGCTCCGAAGAAGCCTTCCCGAAGGAGTGGGAAGTGGTGGAGAGTTATGTGAAGGCGGGCGGCGGACGCCCGGCCTCCATCTCCCTCATGCAGCGTGATCTCGCCCCCAATCAGTGGCGTGACATCTTGAAGGGCGTTGAAA
>JBJHCI010000305.1:0-3407 GCA_050485925.1 Maricaulaceae bacterium | reverse complement strand
ATCGCATGCATCAGCCGCCGGTGAACGGGTTTCAGCCCGTCGCGGGCATCGGGCAAAGCCCGCTGGGTGATGGTGGAGAGCGCATAGGCGAGATAGCGCGAGGACAGCGCATCCTCGAAGCGCTCAGGGAAAATGCGCCCTGCCTCGCCAACCGGTTCGTGTCCCATGGGGGCCTCGTTTCGTGATTCTTCTGGCCGTCAGTATAGGCGCTCGCGCCTAAAGTCTGCCCGCCGATTCCAGCCGCTCTATCATGCGCGCACGCGCTTCGGGCAATTGCCGGTCAGCGGGCCACAGCACGCGCCGCTCGATGAAGTGCGCAGTCAGCTTCAGGCCGGCGGCGATATCGCCGGGCAACACCTCGCCAGACCCGTTCATGAAGCCCGGCAAAGCGAGCAGACGATCAGCGTATTCTGCGCCCGCTTCAGCGCTCACGGCGCGCCCTGTGCGCGGGCTGACATAGCGCAAATCATGAGTCTGGCCGGTCGCTGCACATTTCTTCAGGTCCATGCCATAGCCGAGATCGGCCAGAAGCCCCGCCTCCCAGCGAATATAGAGCGCGGGCCAGATATCGGGATCGTTCAGCGAGGAGATCAGCACCTCGAATGCCCCATGCACCGCCGGGTGGGCTTCCCGCTCGGGCAACGCCAGAACCGCCATAGCGCAGGCGGCATTGAGGCCGGACAGCGCCAGCGGATCATCCATCAGCAGTCCCGCGTCCAGCGAGACCGGCTCCAGCGCGTAATTGCCCAGATGCTCGTCTAGCCTGGCGCGCCAGACGGCATTCACCGCGTTCCCGGGCTGTAATACCGGGCGCATGGCGCGCGAACGCCCGCCCCTGACAAGCCCCGGATGACGGCCATGGGAAGGGGTGAGCAACTCCACAATCGCGCTCGTCTCTCCATAATTGCGCACGGCGATGATGCGGCCTGTCTCAGTCCATTCCATGAGATGCAGCCCTCACGCATCAAACTCCAGCCCGAGGGCCGAGTACCGGGCGCGCTCCTCGCTCCAGCCGGGGCGGACCTTCACGTGCAGAAACAGGTGCACCTCACGCTCCAGCTCGGCGGAGAGTTCTTTGCGGGCCAGCTCGCCGATGGTTTTCAGGGTCTGGCCGCCCTTGCCGATAATCATCGGCTTGTGGCCCTCGCGCTCCACGAAGATGGTCTGATCGATCCGCACCGAGCCGTCCTTGCGCTCCTGCCAGTTATCGGTTTCGACGGTGAGGCCGTAGGGCAGCTCGTCATGGACACGCAGGAACAGCTTCTCGCGTGTGATCTCGGCGGCGAGCAGGCGCATGGGCAGATCGGCCACCTGATCCGCATCGTAGAACCATTCGCCCTCCGGCATGCGAGCCACGAGATAGGCCGATAGATCCTTGACCCCGCTGCCATTGCTCGCCGATACCATGAAGATATCGCTATACGCCTCTGTTTTGTTGAAGTGTTCGGCAAGCGCGAACAATCCCTCCCGGCGGATGAGGTCGATCTTGTTGAGGACCAGCACGGCCTTGCGGTCTGCGTTCTTCAAGCCATCAATCACGCGGCGCGTGTCTTCTTCGGCACGGACATCCTGCCCACCCGTCCTGCCCGCCAGCGCGCGCGAGGCCGCCGCGGCATCCACGACGTGTACGACGACATCGGCATCCTCTACGCCCGCCCACGCGGCAGCCACCATCGCCCGGTCCAGACGGCGGCGCGGGGCGAACACGCCTGGCGTATCCACCAGAACCACCTGCGTGCGGTCCTGCATCATCACGCCGCGGATCTGGAAGCGTGTGGTCTGCACCTTCTGGGTGACGATGGACACCTTGTGCCCGACAAGCGCATTCACAAGGCTGGACTTACCGGCATTGGGCGCGCCCAGAACGGCCACGAAGCCTGCGCGCTTGGGATCATTACTGCTCATCTACGCGCTCCCGCTTCAACACGGCTTCTGCGGCCGCGCGCTGGGCGGCCTGTTTGGATGCGCCCTCACCCGTCGCTGGCTCGAGCCCGTCAATACGCACCTCGACCACGAAGTGCGGTCGGTGGTCCGGCCCTTTGCGCGAGATCACTTCATAGGCAGGAGCGGCGAAACGCTTGTGTGCGGCCCATTCCTGCAGATGCGATTTGGCGTCCTTCGGGCGCTTGGTCAGCGCGTCCATTTCCTCGCGCCAGGCAGTCGCAAAGAAGCTGCGCGCAGCCTCCACGCCACCATCCAGATAGATCGCGCCGATCAACGCCTCGCAGGCGTCACCAAGGATGGATTCCTTCTCCCGCCCGCCAAGCCGTTCCTCAGCAGGTGACAGCAGCAGCGCGTCGCCGAGGCCGATTTTGCGGGCTACGCGCGCGCAAGCGCCCTTGTTCACCAGCGCATTCAGACGGTGTGCGAGCCCGCCTTCGGAAAGCCCTGAAAACATGGAGTAAAGCTGTTCGGCCACCAGCAGACCCAGCACCCGGTCGCCGAGGAACTCCATGCGCTCATTGGAAGGCGTGCGGCGACGGCCATCGCCGTGACTGGCGTGGGTGAGCGCGGTTTCCAGAAGCGCCGCATCGCGGAAGCGATAGCCGGTCTTTTCCTCCAGCCGCCTGAGCCGGTTGCTCATAATGTCTCTCCCGCCGGGCGCGCCTCGAGAATGGCGAAGGCCTGCGCCCAGGGGTAGTCGTCGGTCAGGGTCAGATGAACCACATAGTCCATACCCTCCGGCGTTAGGACACGGGCACGTTCCAGCGCCTTGCCGGTCAGCACCATGGTCGGCTTGCCGCCCTTCAGGTTTATGACTTCCAAATCGCGCCAGATCACGCCGCGATAAATGCCGGTGCCCAGCGCTTTGGCGGTCGCCTCCTTGGCGGCGAAACGCTTGGCATAGGTGTCGGCCTCGCGGCGGCGGCTTTCAGCCTTCCTGCGCTCGCCTTCAGTGAAGACGCGCGTCTTGAAGCGGTCGCCAAAACGCTCAATGGACCGCTCTATGCGGCGGATATCGATAATGTCGGTTCCGATACCGATGATCACGCCGCCTGCTCCGCGCGCGCTTCATCCATCAAAGCGCGCATCCGTTTCACGGCCGTTTCCAGCCCGGTGAAGATCGCCTCCCCGATCAGGAAATGGCCGATATTGAGCTCTGCAAGCTCAGGAATGGCCGCTACAGGCTTCACATTGTCAAAGGTCAGGCCATGGCCTGCATGGGGCTCGATGCCGCGATGCACGGCCTCTTTCGCGGCTGTCTTGAGCCGTTCCAGCTCGTGCGCCACGCCCACCTCATCGCCTTCCAGCCATAGCTCGGCATATCGCCCGGTGTGGACCTCCACCACCGGCGCGCCGAGCCGTTCGGCAGCTTCGATCTGTACCGGATCCGGTTCGATGAAGAGCGATACGCGGCTCCCCGCCCCTTTCAGGGCACACACCACAGGCGCGATCTGGTTGTGTAG
>JBJHCI010000304.1:0-3414 GCA_050485925.1 Maricaulaceae bacterium | reverse complement strand
GGCCGGTCCTGCACGTCCGGCACCAGCTTGAGGGTCTCGAACAGACGTTCCAGATCAATCGCGGCCTGACGTATCTGGCGGTAGGCAAAACCGAGAATGTTGAGCGGCTGGTAGACACTCATCAGCATCAGGGTCAGCGCCGCCACATCACCCACCTGCAGGCGGCCCTCCAGCGCCAGCAGTGCCCCCATCAGCATGACCGCCAGGAGGCCGCCATTCATGATCGCCGCCTGGACGATATTGAGCATCTGCAGGCTCTGATCGGCCTTTGTGGCCGCCACCGCATAGCGCCCGCGCGCATCGTCGAACCGCGCCGCCTCGCGCCTTTCGGCTGCGAACGCCTTTACGGTCTCGAAATTGGCCAGAATGTCGACCGCGCGCGCGTTCACCTCGCTATCGGCCTCGTTCATCAGCCGGCGCAGCTTCACCCGCCACTCGGTGATGAGCCAGGTCGCCAGCGCATAGGCCAGCACGGCGGTCACGATGATGACGGAAAATATCCAGCCATAAAGAAGCGCGGCTACCGTCGCAGCCAGAATCAGCTCCACCACCGCCGGCACGATGTTGAAAACGAGATAGCGCAGCAGGAAATCGACCGCATTGGCGCCCCGGTCGATGATCCGGTTGACCGCCCCGGCCCGGCGCGTCTGATGGTAGCGCAGCGACAGGGACTGGACGTGCAGAAAGCCCTTCAGCGCCACGATGCGCTGAGCGTCCTGGGAGACCCGCGCGAACATCATATCGCGCAATTGCGGAGCGGAGGTGGACGCAAAGCGGGCCAGCGCATTGGCCAGGAAGGCCCCGCCAAATGCCCAGAAGGCTATGGTGGCCCCGGTATTAAGGGATTCTGTCAGCGCATTTATACCCTGCCCGAACAGGACCGGGGCCGCCACGGCGAACATCTTCGCGACCAGCGTGAGGAGGAAGGCCGCCACCATGCGAAAGCGCCAGCGGGCCATCTCGGGCGAAACCAATATGCCGGTAACCCGTACAATGGCTTCGCCGAGCCGCCCCTGAGGGAGCTGGCCTTCGGCTGGTGTGACTACATCGCTGGGCGTCGCCATGGATTTAATCCATAGGCTGATTAGAGGCCGCTAACAATCAGAATAGGAGGGAGATTTGGCGGTTAACGCCCGTCAGTCTCCGGTGTTGCGAGCACCTGACCGGGATAGATAAGGTCCGGATCGCGGATCTGGTCGCGATTGGCCTGGTAGATGACGGTGTATTGCAGGCCCTCGCCATAGAGCCGCCGCGCTATCCTCCAGAGCGAATTGCCCGGCTGTACCACGACACGCTGCCCGCCCAGCGCCAGCTGTTCCCGGCTGGCGCGCTCAAATGGCAGCACGATCACGGCGGTAACCCGGCCATCCGTATCCAGCTGATCGACCTGCAGGCTGTAGACGCCCGGCTCGAAGCCGCCAGAGGCAGGCACGCTCCAGCGCCCTGCGGAATCGGCGCGGGTCTCGGCGACCAGCTCGCCATCCGCCAGAATACGGATACCGCTATCGGGCTCGGCACGACCGGAAAAGATCACCGCGCCATTCTCGTCATAATCAACCGTTTCCAGCACAAGCGGGCCAACGCCCACTCCGTCCTGCGGGCCCTGCAGAACACGGCTGGCCTCGCCCGGACGGCCCAGAACAACCAGCGGCGTCTCATCGCGGGACTCAGGCACGGAGACGACTACCACCTGTTCGGAGCGCACTTCCTGACCGCCGGTTGTGCGCATAAGAAGGCTGAGTTCGACGGTGCCGGTCGGCAGGGGCGTCTGCAGGATGATCACCCATTCGCCCGACGGCGTGATCGCGGTGCGGGTCAGCTCGCGCTGATTGGCCAGCAACGCCACTTCGGCACCCGGCGCACCACGCCCGGCAATCACCGCATTGCCGCGCGCATCCACGCGCACCACGTCAAAGCTGGGCGGGGTCAGGGCCGTGGCCTGCGGACGCTCATCGGAGCGCTGCTCCTCGGAGATGGACGGTTCAGACGCAGGTTCGGGTTCGGCCGCCGGACGGGTCGCGATATAGATGCCGGCAGCAATAATCGCTGCGACCAGAAGCACCGCAGCGATGACGAAAGACCGCGTGGCCGTCATGGGACGTCTCTCCTGAACACGCATCCCTGAAACCAGGATACGGGGGCGTTAACCTGTTTGCCCACCTGCCTTGCAAGGCGCGGGCCGCACCGATGCCGTCCCCAGCACGCGCATTACTACACGCTCAGCATGGCAAGAATAGGGAAAGACTGCAGATGAACGCACGCCTCGCCCGCCTCCGGCCTCGGCTCCAAGATCGGGCTGGATGCCACCAAGAAATGGGACGGCGAGACCACCCGTGAATGGGGCGAAAAGCTCTTCATGGAGCAGGAAATCATCGACCGCGTCGACGCGATGTGGGGGGAGCTGGGGCTTTAGGACTCCTGTCCTCCACCACCGCGTTTCACCGGCGATAAGCCGGTGCCCAGTCTCATTTCTGGATCCCGGCTTGCGCCGGGAAACGAAAAGGAAAAAGGCCGGGTGTTGCACCCGGCCTTTCTGGTCAATCATGAGGCCCTGACCGTCAGGCCGCCTGCTTGGGCGCAAACCGGCCGTAGAAGGTCTCTTTCTTTGCGGCCATGTCACGCAGGAGCTGGGGCACCTCGAACGGCTTGCCATACTTCTTGGCGAGCTCGTCGGCGCGTTTCACAAACTTCTCCGTGCCCACCGTGTCGATGAAGGAGAGGACGCCGCCGGTATAGGGCGCAAAGCCCCAGCCGAGGATCGAGCCGACATCGGCCTCGCGCGGGTCTTCGACAATGCCTTCGGCCATGGTACGGGCCGCTTCGATCGCCTGGGCGTAAAGAATGCGGTCCTTGATTTCAGCCACGGAAGGCTGCTGGTCGGGCGGCAGGATGGCCCCTTCCGGCGCAAACTGGCCCAGCTCCTCCCACAGGCGCTTGCCGCCCTCCTCATAGACGTAGAAGCCCTTGCCATTCTTGCGGCCATAGCGGCCGAGCTCGTACATGCGCTCGATGACGCGCGCATTGGGCGTGTCCTCGAACTGGTCGCCCAGATCCTTCTTGGTTTGCTGGAGCACCTTGTAGCCCAGATCAATGGCCACCTCATCCTGAAGCGAGAGCGGACCGACCGGCATGCCGGCCATCTTCGCGCCGTTCTCGATAAGGGCGGGTTTGACGCCTTCGGTGAGCATATACATGCCCTGTTCGATATAGCGCATCACGCAGCGGTTCGCGTAGAAGCCGCGCGTGTCGGCGACCACAATCGGCGTCTTCTTGATCTTGCCGACGAAATCGATGGCGCGGCTGACGGCGAGATCGCCCGTCTTCTCGCCTACGATCAGCTCCACCAGATTCATCTTCTCGACCGGCGAGAAGAAGTGGATGCCGATGAAGTTGTCCGGTCGCACCGACGCTTTG
>JBJHCI010000303.1:0-3414 GCA_050485925.1 Maricaulaceae bacterium | reverse complement strand
GAGCAGATGCGCCAGGAACAGGATGAGGAAAACCTGCGCAAACAGAAGCGTGCCGAGCACATCCAGGGTGTGACGGCCGGCTTTGAAACCCAGGTCGACGAAATCCTGGAGGCGCTGACGGCCGCTGCGGTCGAGCTGGAAGCGACCGCCAGCCAGATGTCCTCGGTGGCGGAAGAAACCATCAGTCAGGCAACGAGTGTGGCCGCCGGCGCGGAACAGGCTGCGGCGAACGTACATACGGTCGCTTCGGCCAATGAGGAACTCAACTCCTCCATCTGCGAGGTGAGCAGCCAGATCGAAAGAACCTCGGGATTGGCGGGGCAGGCCAAGGACAATGCCCGCGAGGCCCTGGAGGTCATCGGGACGTTGCGGGACGACGCATCGAAGATTGGGGCGGTGATCGAGCTCATCGATCAGATTGCGGAGCAAACCAATCTGTTGGCGCTCAATGCAACCATCGAGGCCGCCCGCGCCGGGGAAGCCGGCAAGGGCTTCGCCGTGGTGGCCCAAGAGGTCAAGTCGCTGGCCAATCAGACCGCGAAGGCGACCGACGAAATCGCCAACCAGATCCGTGCCGTGCAGGGGGCGGTCGAGACGTCGGTCCCGATCATTCAGCAGGTTTCGCAGATCGTCGACCAGCTCGACGAGATCGCCGTGGCCGTGGCGGCCAGTGCCGAACAGCAGGCCGCAGCCACCGCAGAGATCAGCCGCAATGCCAGCGAAGGCGCCAGCGGGACACAAGCCGTCTCCGAGAACATCACCGGCCTCCAGCAGGCGGCACAGACCACGAGCAGCGCCGCGACGCAGGTGCTGAGTGCGGCCCGGGACCTATCGCAGCAAAGCGAGTCGATGAAGCGCGAGATCCGGGACTTCCTAGTCGAAGTCCAGGCCTCCTGAGGCGCAGATATCCGCCCGGCGGCAAAAAAAACGTGATCGCGGCCGGTAACGGCACCGCCTAAACCCGCCCCAACGCCCGCTCCCAGGCTACGATTCGTGCCTTCAGCGCATCGCGCGTCTCGCGGTAGGCATCCAGACGCGTCTCGCGGCTGCCTTCCGCCGCCGCAGGATCGGCCAGATGCCAGTGTTCGAGGCGGGCCTTTGCCTTCTCTGCCAAGGCTTTCGCCGCCGTGTCAGCTTCCGGGGCAAGGCATACGACCAGCGTGTCCGGCCCAGCGGATACCGCCTCCAGCCCTCTTGGCTCGAAACCACCGAGATCAGCCCCAGCCTCGCGCATCACCGCGATCATGAAGCCATCGGCACAGCTGGCCGGTTCGATGCCGCACGACTGAACGCGGGCCTGCGGCCCGAAGCGGGCGCGCCACAGCGCTTCGGCCATGGGCGAGCGCACCGAATTGCGTCCGCAGACAAAGACCACGTCGGCGCCGCTCACGCGCTCCTCCGGTGCAGGGCGCAGATCAGGGTGAAGAGGCGCCGGGCGGTATCGAAATCGACCTCGATCTTGCCTTCCAGCCGCTCTTTCAGAAGCGAGGAGCCTTCATTATGGACACCCCTCCGGCCCATATCGACCGCCTCGATCTGGGCAAGCGAAGCATCGCGCACCGCCTCGTAATAGCTCTCGCAGATCAGGAAATAATCCTTCAACGTTCGGCGCAGCGGCCCGAGTGAGAAGACAAACATGCGCACCGGTGTGCCATCCTGCCGGCTGACATCGAACACGAGGCGCTGTTCTTCGATAGCCAAGCGCAGGGCATAGGGCCCGCCCGGCCCGTCCTCGGGCCGGAAGCGGTTGGATTCCAGAAGGTCAGCGATGGCGACGCGACGCTCATGCTCCACGTTCTCGTCCGCCTTGCCGATGCTGGCCGCATCAAGCACGACCGAGATCAGTCGATCTTGGGCGTCATCAGCGCTCACGCCGTCTCCCCTTCAGGGTGTTCAGGACGGGCAGACGCCCTCCATGGATCGGAGAGGTCGGCCAGCACCAGATCGACGCACTCCACCTCCAGCCGCATCGCGCCGCCGCCGGCAAAGGTGAGGAGGATCGCACCACTGGGTGTTTCCGGCGTGCTGGTATCCGGTTCAAAGCTTAGCGAGAGCAGGGAAACAAACGCGTCCGGAGCGCCACGCTTCAAACGCTGGGCCTTCACCGACAGGACCGAACCCAGTTGCAGCGCTGAACGCACACGCTCACCTCTGCCGTTCGCGCCAGCCTCCCAGCGATAACGCGAGAAGACGGCGGTGAAGGTGCGCGCCTTCGCGTCGAATTTCAGATCGCCCATGCGCGCAATGGCGTCCTGCAAAGCAGCCGAGACCGGCGGCAGGTCACCCTCATCCTGTCCGATCAGCCGCAGGCGTTTCGCACTCATGCCTCTTCCTTCTCCCGGCGGATATCGGCCCCGCAGGCCGAGAGTTTTTCCTCCAACCGTTCAAAGCCGCGGTCAAGATGATAAACGCGCGACACGATGGTTTCCCCTTTCGCCGCCAGCCCGGCAATGACCAGCGACACCGAAGCGCGCAGATCTGTCGCCATGACAGGCGCGCCTTTCAGCTTGGCCGGGCCGCGCACCACCGCCTCATTACCGCGCACATCAATGCGGGCGCCCAGACGTGTCAGCTCCGGCGCGTGCATGAAGCGGTTCTCAAAAATCGTCTCGCGGATCACCGAGGCTCCGTCCGACAGGCACATCAGTGCCATGAACTGGGCCTGCAGATCAGTGGGGAAGCCCGGATAGGGCGCGGTCTGCATGTCCACGGCCTTTATGGTGCCGTTACGGCGGATGCGCATGGTGCGCTCGCCCTCCTCCAGCACGATGCCGGCCTCGGCAAGGTCCGCCCACAAGGCGCGGTTATGGGCCGGGACCATGTTGGTCAGCGTCACATCACCTCCGGCAGCCGCCGCCGCCATGGCATAGGTGCCGGTCTCGATCCGGTCCGGCACGACCGGCCAGACCGCACCGTTCAGCGAGGCGACGCCCTCTATCGTGATCGTGCTGGTGCCAGCGCCGGACACCTTGGCACCCATGGCATTGAGGCAGTTGGCGAGGTCCTCAATCTCCGGCTCGCGCGCGCAGTTTTCCAGTGTCGTCGCCCCGCGCGCCAGCACGGCGGCCAGCATGGCATGTTCGGTCGCGCCAACCGACACGAAGGGAAACACCACATGCCCGCCCTTCAGCCCGCCGGAGGGCGCTTCAGCCAGCACATAGCCTTCCTCCAGAGTGATCTTTGCGCCGAGCGCCTCAAGGGCTTTAAGGTGCAGGTCCACAGGGCGCGCGCCGATGGCGCAGCCGCCGGGCAAGGAAACCTTCGCCTTGCCTTCGCGCGCGACAAGCGGGCCGAGCACGTTGAAGGTCGCGCGCATCTTGCGCACCAGATCATAAGGCGCGGTGGTGCCTGTCAGGTCAGCGGCCTTGAGGCGCAGACGGCTGCCAGGCTGCTCTTCGGCCTCCACACCCAGAT
>JBJHCI010000302.1:0-3431 GCA_050485925.1 Maricaulaceae bacterium | reverse complement strand
CTTCAGGGCTCCAACGACGCTGCATAAAGCGGCCACGGCGTTCGCCGCGCTCGCCAGCCTCAGCTTCCTGCACCACCGAAGCGGCGTGGGCACCGACAGCCGCAGCCGGAACGGTCGCAAAGCCCAGCGCCAGCGCAGTAACGAGTTTCAGGGGAGTTTTCATGGGGATTGTCTCCAGATGCTTGGTCCAGCAGTTGTCCCTCTGCACTTGGAATAACGGGGGCTGACCCACCTATCCGTCGCCTGCCGCTGATAAATCGCCTATCTGCCTGATAAATATGGACCTTACGGCATTAGCGGTTTCATTCAATCCCGCAGCAAGCGCGTCCAGCGTGTCAAACCCGGCCTCGCGGCCAAGCCTTTGGGCAAACGGATCGCTAGCCTCGCCAGTGTCAAATCCGCTGCCATGGGCGAGCCGTGTCAACTGGGTCACATCGCCATAGAGCCGGTGTGCATCCGTCAGCGTCCTGGTATGGGCCTTGGCCAACACACCCTTGCTGGCAAGCAGGTCCAGCGCCTCGCGGGTGGACGGGCATGGGCCCAGATTATGTGCGACCAACCCTGCCTGTGCGATGAATTCGATATCGATAAGACCGCCCGGGCGCATTTTCAGATCCCAGGTAGAACCCGCCGGTTTGTCACGCTCCAGCCGCACACGCATGTCGAGCGCTGCTTTGCGGATGTCGTCCTGCGGCAGGCTGTGCGCGTTCACCGCCGCGCGGATAGCCGCCTCCATGGCCTTGCTCTTGCCGCTGGAGGCAATAATGGCCGCGCGTGTCATCGCCATGCGCTCCCACACCCAGGCTTCCTCGCGGTAGTAAGTCTCAAAGCGCTGCAGAGAGACGGCCACAGGGCCGGAGGAGCCTGAAGGCCTCAGCGCCAGATCAACCGGATAGAGCTCGCCTTCCTCGGTCGGGGCGGACAGCGCCGCAACCAGCCTTTGGGTAAAGCGGGCGAACCAGACTGCAGCTTCCAGAGGCCGCTCGCCGGATGACCGTTCTTTCTCGACGTCGTAGACGACGATGAGGTCCAGATCGGAATCGGCAGAGAGTTCCAGGCCGCCGAGCTTGCCCATGCCCAGCACATGCCAGCGTCCCGGAGCGGGGCCGTGACGGGCGGCGATCTCTGCTTCGGCAGCCCTGGCCATGGCCCTTACTGAGATCGCGGCCAGCACCGAATAGGCGTTTGCCGCCTCGCTCGCCTTCGCCCGCCCGCGGAGCAGTTGCGCACCGATGCGCAATCGTTCCTCACGCACGATACGGCGTGCCTCGTTGATCTGCCCTTCAAACCCGTCCGCACGGCTCAGACGGGCGGTGTAAGCGTCTTCGTCCATCGGCCCGGTTTCAGACAGCGGGGTGGTGAAGACCGGCTCCAGCATCACGTCCAGCAGAGCCGGGCGCTGGCCGATCTGCTCGGCAAGGCGCGGGGCAAGGCCCAATATGGTGATCAACTCGTCTGCCAGTTCTGGATGATTGATCAGCAAAGAGAGCGGCTGCACGCCGGACGGCAGGCCCTCGAAGAAGACCGCAAACCGGGTGAAGGTGGCGTCTGGATCACCTGTGGCCCCGATCGCTTCCACCAGACGCGGGGCGAGGCGGGAAAAGAGCCGCCTTGCCCGTTCGGTACGCGCCGCCCGCGCCCGCCCCGCCGCCCAGCCCGCCAGCTGATGCCAGATACGCACCGGATCGGAGAAGCCGAGCTTTTCCAGCGTCGCTAGCGTATCCGGCTCCGGCTCCACACCGGTCAGCACCAGACTGCCCGCGCTGGTGGCAAGGCTCTCGCCATCGGCAAACTGCTCGGAGAAGGCGGTGTGAACCGCTTTCAGCGCTTCCTCGACGCGTGCATCGAAGGTGGCAAGGTCTGCCTGACCGGACAGCGCGGCGACCGCCCTGCGGCGCTCGGGATCGGTTGGTAGGACTTGCGTCTGTGCATCGTCCAGCATCTGGATGCGGTGTTCACAATGACGCAGGAAGGTGTAGGCAGCAGCAAGGCGCTTCGCCTCGTCTGCATCTACCAGTTCGGCGTCCGCCAGTGCTGTCAGCGCTTTTAGCGTGCCGGGCACGCGTACGCTCGCTCGGCGTCCACCGAAAACGAGCTGGATCACCTGGGCGTAGAACTCTACCTCGCGGATGCCGCCAAGACCGAGCTTCAGATCATGGCCGGCCACCTCCAGCACTGCCCGATTGCCCACCGCCTGCATCTGCTTGGCAAGCGCCCGGATATCTTCCACGGCGGCATAGTCCAGCGTGCGCCGCCAGATGAAGGGTTCGAGATCGCCAATGAAGGCGTTTGCGGCCCGGATATCGCCTGCTATGGCGCGCGCCTTGGCATAGGCGGCCCGCTCCCAGTTCTGCCCTACCGCCTCAAAATAATGGCGGGCCATGTCCGCATTGACGCAGAGCGGGGTGGAAGACGGGTCCGGGCGCAAGCGCAGATCGGTGCGGAAGACATAGCCCGCGGGCGTCAATTCGGTCAGCAGACGCACAAGGCTCTGGGCGAGCCTGGTGGCCGTGCGCTGGGTCTCCCGCCCTTCCGGGGGCGTGAAAATCTCAGGCTCATAAGCAAGCACCAGGTCGATATCGGACGAGTAGTTCAGCGAGCGCGTGCCAAGCTTTCCAAGTGCCAGCACGATAAGCCCCGGCACGGGATTGTCGCCATTGGCTTCAAATCCGGCCATCCGCGCCGCATAGCCAAGCGCGCCCTTAACGGCGGCATCGGCAAAGTCCGATAGCACGGCTGTGGTCTCTTCCAAAGTCCACGCGCCGGAAAGGTCGGCCAGCGCGGCAATGAGATGGATATCGGCCTTGGCATGACGCAGCGCTGTCATCGCATCGGCCTCATTGGCACAGGCGCGCGCGGCCAGCGCCAGCTCACAAGCGGCTTTGGCGAGGTTTTCCGGGCTCTTGCGGGCAAGGGAGGCGAGTGTATCGGCCCGTTTCACACTCAGTCGCGCGAGATAAGGCGAGGCCGCCAGCACACCGTCAAGAAAGCCCTGCGCGGCCTTTGGCCAGGCTCTCAGAGCGGTGGCCGGAATGTCGGAACGCGCGCTGCTCGCTGTCTGTGCGTTCAGCACGGGCAGTTCCACACGCAGGCGCGACGGGATAGGGCCGTTCATGGGCCTAGCTGTAGCGCCCAGCCCCCGCGATGCAAGCGGGCATGATGTCAGTCGCGGCGCAGCGGCATGGTCAGGCAGTGCGGTCCGCCATGATGCGCCCAGAGCTCGCGCGCATCGAAGCTGGTCACGTTGATACCATCACGCTCCAGCGCGGCCCGGGTGCGCGGCGATCCGGCATAGGCCAGCACCCCGCCCGGTGCGGAGGCGACCACATTGGAGGCCTGACGGCGCAATTCCCCCAGCGTCACGTTCATGAAGCGCGAGAAGGCCTCGGCGCCGTCCTCCGGCTCGTGTCCGCCAACATAAGTGACGCGGT
>JBJHCI010000301.1:0-3431 GCA_050485925.1 Maricaulaceae bacterium | reverse complement strand
GACTAGATTGACCACACCGGCAGGCACACCCGCCTGGTGGATGATCTCCACAAGCCGCGCCAGTGAAAGAGGCGTCTGCTCCGACGGCTTGAGCACACACGTATTGCCGAAAGCAATAGCCGCCGCGATCTTCATCGAAGCCAGCGCCAGCGGCGCATTCCACGGCGCAATAAGCGCCGCAACACCCGCAGGCTCACGCGTGACAAAGGTCAGATAATCCCGATTCTGGGTCCAGACCTCGCCCGGCTGCTGGCTGATCACTTCTGAGAAGAACTTGAAATTATAGGCGGCCCTGCGGATGTGGCGCTGTCGCACCTCGCGCATGACGATACCGGTATTCAGGCATTCCAGATAGGCCAGCTCCTCGTCATGGGCCAGGATCGCATCGTGGATAGCCTGCAGGACGGCCTGGCGCTCCTCAATGGCCAGACGCGGCCAAGGCCCCGAATCGAATGCCGCGCGGGCGGAACGGACCGCAATGTCGACTTCGCGCTCATCGCTCTCATGCAACTGGGAGACAATCTGCCCGGTACCGGGATAATGGACCGGGATAAGATGACCCTTGCCGCCAGGCACAAAGCCGCCATCAATAAAGCTGGTGACCAGCGTCGGCGTGGTGGCAACGGGTCGGCGGGGGGCGCCGGATACGGATTGAGCCATGGACGAGGTCCTCAGGTCTGGAATCGCGAGCAGGTCCCGTCAACGCTCGCAGTTGTATGACTAAAAATACGACATGAGGCGGCCTGATAAGTCAACGGACCGGCTGCACCCGCCTCCATTACATCATCAAAGCTACTTTCCAAGGCTTTCGTCAGCCCGTGGGGGTTGCCGAACCGCCTCTTCAAACGTATCAAGAAACAGACAAGTGGGGTAGAGGACTTCATGCAAAAGCTTGATACGCAGGTCGTCATCGTCGGCGCGGGTCCGGTAGGGCTGGCCGCCGCACTGCGCCTGAACGCCTTTGGCATTTCGTGCATTGTACTCGAAGCGGAAGATTCACTGCCAGAGGATTTGCGCGCATCCACCTTCCATCCCCCTACGCTGGACATGCTGGATGAGTACGGGCTGGCCAGACCGCTGATAGAACAGGGCCTGATCTGCCACTCCTGGCAAATCCGCCAGCATGAGACCCATGACCGGGCCATATTCGATCTTTCCGTTCTGGAAGGCGAAACGCGTCACCCCTTCCGGCTGCAGTGCGAACAGTTTCGCCTATGCCGTATTCTGGCGGATGCGCTTGCCGGCGCGCCGTTTGCAGACATCGTGCTGGGCGCGCGCGTCGAGACGGTAACGCAGACTGACGACATGGTGCGGGTGCGGGCGGTCAAGGATGGTGAGGAGCTTTCCATCACGGGCCGCTTTCTCATCGGCGCGGACGGCGCGCGCAGCATGGTGCGCGAACAGGTCAGTCTCACGCTTGAGGGGCTGACTTACCCGGAAACAACCATTCTGGCGATCACCGACTTTCCGTTTGAAGAACATCTGCCGGGCCTGTCGAACGTGAACTATGTCTGGCGCAATGGCGGTACCTTCTCGCTTTTGCGGCTGAAGGAGTTCTGGCGCTGCTCGCTTTACCCGTCCGAGGGCGAATCCATTGAGGATGCCCTGCAGCCCGAGAGCATCCAGCGCAAGCTGAATGCCATCGTACCGCGCAACGAACCCTATAATGTCTTCGAGATACGCCCCTACCGGGTGCATATGCGCATCGTATCGGATTACCGCAGAGGCCGCGTGGTCCTGGCGGGCGATGCGGCACATGTCAACAGCCCAAGCGGCGGCATGGGCATGAATGGCGGGATTCATGACGTCTTCAATCTGACGGCCAAGCTGAAAGAAGTTCTGGCAGGCGCGCCGATTGAACTGCTCGACCTCTACACCCGCCAGCGGCGCCCCGTAGCCGAGGAGGAAATCCTTCAACAGGCCGACCGCAACCGGCGCCGGATGCAGGAACGCGATCCCGAGAAGCGGCGTCTGATACTGGACGGGCTGAAAGCCGTCACTTCGGACCCGGTAAAGGCCAAGGCCTATATCATGCGCTCCTCAATGATAGAGGGGTTGCGCCGGGCCGAGGCGATCACCTGACCTGCTGCTATTCAGGCGGCAACGCGTCCAACTCTTCCTGAAGCACATAGAACACCCGGGCATTGAAGGCCTCATGGCGCTCCCTGCGGGCCGCCAACTCTTCAGCCGAGGGCTGATAAGCGTCTATCGCGCCAGCCTCCAGAACGGATTTTCTGGCGAGCGCTGCCTCGAGGCTGTGAACACGGTCCGTCAACACAGCAACCTCCGCCGCCAGTGCCGTTATAATCGCGGTCAGGCGGTCATTGGCCGCATCTTCAAAGAATACCGGGCGGGGAGCTTTAGGGGGCGACGACATGGGCATTTCCTGTTTGCGGGTGTGATCGATCTGGCAGGTCTGATGCTAGAGGCCGGCCATGAGGGCGGGGAAGCGCTGGGCAAGACGCGCCCGCCAGGACGCACCGGGTGCCAGCCAGTCCAGTGGCGAGGATGCCTGCCTCAGCGCGGCGCTGGCGGCCCATGCCGAACACAGATTCGACGACAGCATGGGAATATCGGCCTCCAGTGAAGCAATGGCGAGCGCTGGCAGGCTTGGCGCGCCCGTTCCCAGTGCAAGCACGGCATCTCCCTCCATACGGGCGGCCATGCGCAGCGTATTCAGGATAGAGCGGACATTGCGCGAGTAGATCGGATGACCAGAGGTGGCGGGCGGCACCGAAAGAACCTTGCGCACCTCATGGCCCTGCGCCGACCACCAGCGAACCGCAGCGGACGTCAGGCTGTCCGGATACGGGCTGACCAGAACCAGCTTGCGTGCGCCGAGCACTGCCACCGCATCATGTACCGCATTAGCGGCAGCGATGAGCGGGATATCCTTGCCAGCATGATCGAGCGAGCGCCCGGGTGCGTTTTCCGACCGGGCAAGATAGCTTGAGCCCGTACAGGCAAAAATTGCGGCATCAAGCGGAGCCTTGCCGAACGGGGCCATCCATTGGGTCATGTGCTCGCAATAGCGTTCCAGCCGGACATTCATGTCGGGTTCGGCGATGTGCATGCGCGTTGAAAGCAGGTTGATATCCGGTCCCAGAAGGACCGACAATTCAGGCTCGGCCGTAGGGTTTTCCGCCGGCGTCATCAGCGCGATTACGCCAGACCGCCCCAGATCCGGGCGTGGCAACGAAAGGGCTGGATGAGTGGCTCTGTCTGTCACAATATCGATCCATCGGCGGAAAGCATCTGGCACCTTGATCTCATAGGATGTATTCATTTAAATACATGTTGTCCATATCGCGTGCCAGCTAGCAAAGCGAGACCGCCCGATGATCATTGACCGCACCGCCACCCACGACCTCCTCGCCCGTCCCAACCATGACGAGGCAGCCCGCACCCAGTATGTCGTGCAGCTCAAACGC
>JBJHCI010000300.1:0-3447 GCA_050485925.1 Maricaulaceae bacterium | reverse complement strand
CGGGCGGAGCGCCCTATGACAATATCGCCGAGATGAGCGCGGCCATCGCCGAGGCCGCCGCGCAGAGCGGGATCGCTCTGTCGCTTCTGCCCGTACTCTACCAGCAGGGCGGGTGCGATGGCCGCGCCCTGCAGGGCGGGCAGTCCCGGTTCGGCAATTCCAACGAGCAGTTTGCCCGGCTGGTGGAGGGGGCTGAGACCGCCCTTGCCTCGCTTACCGAGGATTGCCGGATCGGCATCGCCGCGCACTCCTTGCGCGCCGTCGCGCCGCAAGCACTTGATTTTGCATCTACACTCCGCCCCGACGCCCCCTTCCACATGCATCTGGCCGAACAGATGGCCGAGGTGGAGGAAGTAGAAGCCCATCTCGGTGCCCGGCCGACACGCTGGCTGCTGGACCATACGCATGTCGATGCGCGCTGGTGCCTTATCCACTGCACGCAGATGGAGCGCGATGAAACGCTGGCACTAGCGCGCTCCGGCGCGGTGGCGGGACTTTGCCCGATCACCGAATCGAGCCTCGGCGACGGCATTTTCGATGGCGTGGCGTATCTGGGCGCGGGCGGCCGTTTCGCCATCGGGTCGGACAGCAATATCCGCATTGCTCTGTCGGAAGAGCTGCGCACGCTGGAATATTCCCAGCGTCTGCGCGACCGCTCGCGGGCCGCGCTCGCCCGTGCAGACAGATCCACCGGGCGGGTGCTCCATGAAGGCGCATGTCTTGGCGGGGCACAGGCCGCCGGGCGACAGGCGGGCGCAATCGCGCCGGGCCTCGTCGCTGATCTTGCCGCGCTGGACGATTCGGCCATCTCGCTGGCCGGGCGGGAGGGTGACGCCCTTCTGGACAGCTGGATTTTCGCAGGTTGCGACCGGATCGTCAGCGATGTCTGGTCGGGCGGGCGTCATCTGGTGAAGGCGGGACGCCATATCGCCCGCGAGCCGATCGAGGCGGCCTGGCGCACCATGGCAGGGAGGCTCGCATCCTTATGAAGAGCTGGCAGACGGTAAGGGCCGAGGCGCTGGCGCGTATCCGTTCGGGTGCCTGGCCGCCGGGCGAGACCATTGCGCGCGAGGCTGATCTGGCGGAAGAGTTCGGCTGCGCGCGCGCCACCATGAACCGGGCCATGCAGAGCCTGGCCGATGAGGGCTATCTGGACCGCCGCCGCAAGGGCGGCACGCGCGTCACCGCCATGCCGGTG
The DNA here is from genome assembly GCA_050485925.1 of Maricaulaceae bacterium. Taxonomy (GTDB): domain Bacteria; phylum Pseudomonadota; class Alphaproteobacteria; order Caulobacterales; family Maricaulaceae; genus Glycocaulis. Next base: position 2,249 of record JBJHCI010000300.1, on the reverse strand, counting down.
CGCAAGGCCGTGTTTGAAATTCCCGTCATCCGCCAGCAGGTGGAACAGCGCGGCGCGGTCCATGGCTACCGGCTCGTCACCGACCGGCTGACCACCCCGCCGGAGGCGGTGTGCGAGGCGCTCAAATTCCGCACCCGCATGCAGCTCAGGCGCGTCACCGCGCTGCATCTGGCGGCCGGCCAGCCCTTCTGCGTGGAAGATCGCTGGCTGAACCCCGCCTTCGCCCCGCCGGGGCAGGCGGATTTTGCGGAAATCAGCGCCAATGAATGGCTGGTGCGCCATGTGGCCTATTCCACCGGCACACTCGCCTTCTATGCCCGCCCGGCCAATGCCGCGCTGGTCAGGCTGCTCAAATGCGCGCACGGGGCAAGCCTGTTCGCGATTGACCGCACCACGTTTGCCGAAGGCGACGCGATCACCTCGGTCACCCTCACCTACGCGCCAGGCTATCGCATGGAAACGCTGATGTAGGACGGGGCCGGATCGCTTGGAACACCCTGATGACAGTTCCACTCAAACACGCGACATCATTCATACCAGTTGCCAAGAGGAGGCCCCTTATGCATCGCACAACATACGGCACCCGGTTTGAAAGTTCTGCAATATGTCGTATTGCGACCCGCTGCCTTTCAGCCAAAGAAATTTATCCATGATCCTTATATTATACGGATATATTGATCCAATAGAGCGCTTCGCATCTTCTATATGGCCAACGCAATTTTGATAATTTAACATAAATTTATTCAAAAATTTCGACTCCCTTACCCTAAGCGCTTTGCAAACATAGCTGTCATACATTGGTATAATAGATGGTCGATGAAACCACATCACTTTCAATGTCGCGCTAGGCATAAACCAATTGCCATTCGCTAGATTATAGCCGACTCGATTGGCCAGTTCGCGCCCCAGAGATTTCCACACCTGCGTGTTATTAACGACCTGATCAGCCTTGAGTTCTGCGGCATGACTGTGGGCCAGCTGCATGAATTGATCTCTATTTCTGATTCTTTCAGCGCAATTTTTCCCTGCAAAGACGGTCCCTCGTTTGCCACGCAACAAGCCATAAGAGGCGAGCATGCGGTAAGCTGTCGAGTCATCAAACCCGCCGGTGTTATTCGTCCACCCTCTCGAGGCACAATCAACAAACGCTGCATCTTGAGACAGCCATAGCTTCTCCTGCTCATACGCCGCCCAGATGAAGGCGAGACTGTTATCTGATAAGTTTAGGCCTGCTATGAGCATCGCCTGATCTGAATTCATTAAAAATCTCCTGTTGCCAGCATTATTGCAGCTACTTATATCACGGTCAGAAACGCAGTCTGATCGTACGGACCCACGGCATCAAGGGACACCTCCTCGCAGGCAAGGTCCAGAGGACGTAAGGCCAGACCAGCGCCAAGCACCCCTGACCTCCCCTCTTCACGGGCAGGGCGAAGGAGGAAAGCGAGAAAGACGACGGGGCGAAGGCTGCCACGTCCTGCCCCGCCTGCCCTCTCCACCTCGTCCGCACATCACCCCCTTACCCTATCCGCCGCTATCACAACCCACTGTATTAACATAGTGATACGACAGCGAGATGGCGCAGGGCGGGAAGGAGGGGGCATTGTGGAGGGTCAAGAGGCCAAGCCAGCGCCAGTTGGCTCCGGCTTCCCGCCTGCGCCGGAACGGCGCGCAGGAGGCGGAAACAGACCCCGGTTCAATTACCGGCGCAACACATTCCGGGGTTCCGGTCCCCGAACCGGGACCCAGGGGCGGGACATCCGGTTCCCGGCGGAGTTTGCCCGGGTAGGAGCCGGGGTCGAGACAACACCTGAACGTCGCCCCTCGCCCACCTCACATCACCCGTCTCCGGCGTGTCACCGGCCCCGGTCTTCACCGGGGTAAACGTCAGCCGGTGCCCAGTCTTTTTTGGACCCCGATTGGAGTTTACCCCTCACCTGCCCGCCTCAACCACAACACATCGTGTTAACATAGTGATACAACGAAAGAGCGGCACAAGAGAGGGGCGTCGGGGGAGGTGCTTGGGGGCGTTTACGCCGGAGGGAAGCGATTGGCGGACGGACGGAAAGTACCGACCGCTGGCGACAATCCGGTGCCCGGCTTGCCTTGATCATAACCCACTGTGTTAACACGCTGGCCCGATAAGGAGCCGCGCATGAGGGATGCGACGGTGAGGTGTGCCGTAATGGTGGGGTGAGGTGCGGCGGACGGGCGGCTGGGTGCAGCGGCGCGGTGGACCGTTGCAGATA
>JBJHCI010000299.1:0-3456 GCA_050485925.1 Maricaulaceae bacterium | reverse complement strand
AGCCATATGGGTCGGCATGAACCCCCGCTACCAGCTGGAGGAGCTGGCTTACGTCGCAGGCGACAGCGCACCAGGCATCCTGCTTGCGCGAGTGCGCATAGACGGACGCGACTATTCCAGCGAGCTCGTGGAACTGACGGCACGCACCCCCTCCATCTCCCAGTTGGTCATCTTCGAACGCGACAGTCATGACATACCCGATGACACGGTCACATTCCGGGATTTCCTGACCGGCGGCGCGTCAGTTTCCGATGACAGGCTGGCAGCCCGGAGGGCCGCTTGCGGTCACCGCGATGCATGCATGATCGTCTACACCTCCGGCTCGACCGGCAGGCCCAAGGGCGCAGTACTGCATTATGAAGGCATTATCGGCTTTTCGGTCACCCAGCATGAGGTGTGGCCGGTCCGGCCAATGCGCATACTCAATTACTTCCCGATCAACCACATCGGCTGCGTGGTAGACGTCTCGACACCCACCCTGACGGCCGGAGGCACCATCGTGTTCCTCGAGCATTTCTCACCGCGCCGTTCGCTGGAGCTGATGCAGGATGAGAAGATCTCCATCTGGGGATCGGTGCCCAGCACGTTTCAGCTGCAGTTCGCCGATCCCGATTTCGACCGGTTCGACCTCTCCTGCGTCCAGATGATCATGTGGGGCGGAGCGATGATGCCACGCGAGCTGATCGAACGCCTCCTGGCCTTTAACGTCCCGCTAGCGACCAATTACGGACTGACCGAGTCTGGAAGCGCGATCACCATCCTGCCCCCCAGCCGCGATATCGGCCAGCTGGCCGGAACGGTGGGCCATCCTTTCCCTGGAACCGAAGTGCGGCTGGTCGATAGTGGCGGCAATATCGTGACCGGTGCCGGATCGGGCGAGATACAGGCACGTTCAGTCTACAATATGCTGGGTTACTGGAACCATCCCGAGGCGACGGCGGAAGCCCTGTTGCCGGACGGCTGGCTGGCCACCGGCGATATCGGACGGCGCAATCCTGACGGTAGCTATTCCATCGTCGGCCGTGTGAAAGAGATGTACAAGTCGGGCGGCTATAACGTCTATCCGCGCGAAGTGGAGACGGTGCTGGAGAGCCACGCCGCTGTCGGCCTCGCCGCGGTCGTCAGCACGCCTGACCCGGTCTGGCAGGAGGTCGGCATCGCCTACATCCTGCCCAACGGCCCGGTGAGCATCACCGAACTCAAGACCTTCTGCCGCTCCCGCCTGGCCAACTACAAGCAGCCCAAAATGTTCGTTGTACTGGACGAATTGCCTCTCCTTCCCATCGGCAAGATCGACAAGGTCGCCCTGCGACGGCGAGCCCTCAACGACTACCGGCCAGCAGAGGGAGCCGTCTCATGAACACCGTGCTCTACGCAGAATCGAAGCGCGTGGCAAAGATCACGCTGAACCGCCCCCACCGCCTGAACGCGATCAACAGCGACATGCTGGAAAGCCTCAACGCGGCCATAAAGCGCGCCCACGCAAGCCCGTCGGTCAACATCATCCTGCTCAACGGCGCCGGCACAGCCTTCTGCTCCGGCGACGATCTGGTGGAGCTGGCCTCGGCCCCGCCGGACCGCGAAAACCTGGGGCCGCTGGTCGACCGCCTGCAGGCCATTACCCGGCTGCTCATGCTGGGGCCGAAAACCGTTGTCTGCGCCGTGCATGGCTGGGCCATAGGCGGTGGTGCTTCCTGGCCACTCAACGCCGACATCGCGATCTGGCGCGAGGATGCCGCCTTGCGGTTTCCTGAAGGGCAACACGGGCTGTTTCCAAGTGGTGGTGCCACCTTGCTGCTGGAGCAGTTCTGTAACGCCCATCGGGCCAACGAAATTCTGATGCTCGGGCAGACTTTGAGAGGACCGGAGCTGGTGCGCGCCGGACTGGCGGCGGAGCTCGCCGCAGCCAACGCTTTTGACGACGCTGTATCGGCCCGCCTCAAAGCCCTGCTGGCGTTGCCCGGTGATACCCTCGCCCGTTACAAGGCGGCGCGGGCCGAAACCCTGCGCGAGCCGCTCGAGCGGGCCCTTGACGCGGAGGCGCAGCAATTGATCAGCGCAATCAAAGCGCTGATCGCTTCGGGGCAGTTTCCGGATATCAAACGCGCGTGATGTTCAGTCGGCCTGCCAGGGCCGCACCGGCACACGTACGCGGCTGGCAGACTCGCCGCCCAGCGCGATTTCGAACACTTCTTCCTCACCATTGGAATAACGCCGGAAATACGAGGCGTCCGCACCGGCGACCGACATCCGCAACCGATGGCCCCTCCTGATCAGCGCGGCAACAGGAAAGGCAGCAAATTCAATCTTCATGCGTTCACCCGGTATCACCGCCAGAGCGTTCTCGCGGCGATAGCTGTGAGGGACCGGCCCCATATCGAAAGGCAGGCTTTGCGGATCGGCCGGTGCCCGGTGAATGGCACGAAACAGCCCTTCGGTGAGATATGTGACGCGCCCGTCAGGGGCAACATCCTCCAGATAGACATGAAAAGCAGGATCGCTCGTAGCGGCCGAAACGTGCAATTCGATCACCGGAGCGCCGGCAAGCTCCATATCTGCCTCAAATGGCGCGGTGTCGAACACCGCCAGCCTCGCCCTTTCCGCACGCCGGTCCGGATAGGCGGGCGGTATACCGAACTGGGTGGACCAACGCGTCTGTTCGCCAGTCCCGGCCGTGAAATCGACCTCATGGATCTCGATGCCCGGTTCGGGACGCGTTGCGGTCAGCCTGTTTGCCTCCGCCAGGAAAAAATCTTCAAGAACAACACCGTGCGGAGGCCAGTCCACAGTACTGCGGAACTCACCCGCACCCAGCACGTAATAGTGCACGATCCGGTCGACGGAGCCCGTCTCCATGATCCTCCGGTAAAAGCCGTCCATGACCTCGAACTGTCTGTCCAATGCGGGCAGAGGGTCAGAAACGTCCGGCAGGAAAGGATCGGCCAGCACATTATTGGAATGATCGTTTGCCGTCAGCCAGATCTCCATCGGAACATCCGGCGCCGAACGGTAGCGCGCAAGCGCAGCCTCCGCCGTCCCTGCATCCATCCAGCTGCCCCACACCTGGGCGGGCACGGCCTGCCTGCGGATACCTTCCAGGTGATAGGCCGGCGCGGAATGAAAGAACACGTAGCCGTTCAGGCCCGCATCATCATGAAATTCCATGCCCGCATAATCGTCCGGAGCCCAGCGGTTCCGTCCGGCAAGCGCCTCCCGCAGGAGGACAAATTCGTCATCGCCATCCACAGGGGCCAGGATCGGCCAGAGTGGCGGGCAGTCTTCGGCGCGCGCAAGGCAGTCATACGTCTCGCCCGGCCGCGGGGAGCGCCCTTCATCGGCCAGCTTGGTCGCTGCGCCCCAGTTCTGCAGGAACCACTCATTGGCGACTCCGCCGGGAAAAAACAGATGCAGAAAGACGTCGAAATCAACCTGGCGGATCACTGCCCCCCTCAGCGC
>JBJHCI010000298.1:2421-3462 GCA_050485925.1 Maricaulaceae bacterium | reverse complement strand
CCTGTGCATGCGCGCCGTTTGCCCTTTTGCCCGCTCTGGCCTACATGGCGGGCATGAGCCCGGCACCACTTTCCAGGCGCTTCAGCGTCGCGCCCATGATGGACTGGACATATTAGTTATTAAAAACAACTAATTATAGGGTTTTGTGTGCGCTGATTGCACACGCAGATTCTGGCTCTGTGAGACTTTCGTTCGCGCGGAATCGTTCTTTGTGGCGTGTCCCGAGCTGTTGGAACCAGTTCATGCTAGCCGTAGGTGGGCCGAAAATCGCAAATGCTGTCAGCCACGCTCCAGCAGTTGCTTAATCAAGCATCTTGGAGTCCGGACAATCCGGCGTTCAGTTAACGTCGTCCAGCTTGGCGACAAGTTGAGAACGCTGTCCGCGAAGCCAAATGCGTGGCACGGCGAAAGGACTTTACAATCAAGATTTTAAGTGATGGAATGGCACTGCAGACCTGCAGGTGGCACGTGAAATATTGTTCTAAAACAATTACATACGGCGCTTTAGTGCCGGAGCTTTTATCTTGCCTTCCACCGATGAAGTTTCCTGGCGATGCGAGTTGTCTCGTCCACAGCAGCGCCATCTCGCCCTAAGTGCGCTAGCTTGCGAAAGGCGGTTTAGGGATTCGGAGGACGTTGAACGATGCCTCCGTTGCCTATTCTGGCATTCACCGATCTGCGAAATGTTGCCGATGGACGCCGGGCGGGGACCGCTTTTCCTGCATTCTGCAGGTCGCGAAAAACCATACTCCTTGGCCGTCGCGCCTCAGGCGAGGTATTTGCCGGCCTCTTTATGATAGGTATCCGCTGGGCTGCTTTTCCGGTAACTGCCACCCCTCCGACACGACCGGGCTGGCACTGAACAGGAAAGATCAATGTGGCCGCTCGAGATCATAGCCAGTGGCGCGGTCCTCGCGGGAGCATTGCTTCTCCTGTCAGCCTACGACATTCGCAGCTTCCGGCTGCCGGACTGGCTGACCCTGCCGCTGATCCCCGCTGGCTGGTTGGTGGCCTGGTGGCTGGGCGATCCCGTTCTCTGGA
>JBJHCI010000298.1:0-2411 GCA_050485925.1 Maricaulaceae bacterium | reverse complement strand
CCGGTTTCCTGGCACTGGAGCTCGCCTACAAGTCCCTGCGCGGACGTGACGGGCTGGGCCGGGGCGACGCCAAGCTGCTCGCTGTCGGCGGCGCGTGGTGCGGCGCATTGCTTTTACCCGTCATTATTCTCGTAGCCAGCATATCGGGACTGATCTGGGTTCTGACTTTGCACTTGCTGTCCGGCCGGGACATTAGCGGTGCCACGCCCTTGCCATTCGGGCCCTTCCTCGCCGCAGGCATTGCGGCGGCCTGGCTCCTCCTGAGATCCGGCCTGTGGATGTAGATTTTCCCGCACCATGGCGAGACAACGCGGTGCGAACGCACTAGATATCAGCCGATGGCACCGGGCGGAATGGATATTGAGGGCTGGAAGGCACAGCTGCGCAAGGGCGCGGCGGAGTTTGCCGTCTTGAGCCTGTTGGGCCGCAAGGAAATGTACGGGATCGAGCTTCTGGACGCCCTGTCCGGGGCGGACGGCCTCGGGATATCCGATGGCACCATCTACCCCCTGCTGAAGAGATTGCAGTCAGAGGGCAGAATTCAGGCCCGATGGGAGCCGAGCGTCACAGGACCGCCACGTAAATATTATAGCCTGACATCTGAGGGCCACCTCGCCATGGCCGCCATGAGCCAGGCGTGGGTGGAATTCCGTTTGCAGCTAGATCGACTTGCGGGACCAGCCAGTGAACTCAACGCCTCAGATCGAGACCTATCTGCGTGAGCTGGGCTGCGCCCTCTCGACGCTTAGTGAATCTGAACGTGCTGACATCATTATGGAAACCCGTAGTCATTTGGCCGAACGTTGCGTTCATATGAGCGAGGATGAAGCGCTGCGGCGCATGGGCCCCGCAAGAGTATTGGCTGGCCAGTACACCGCAATAGTCGCCAGGGCGCCGGGCGCGGCAGGCGATGAAAGCCACGCCGCGCAAAAGTTTGCGCCCCTGGCATCGGCGTCCATGATCGTCGGCGGGTGCCTTTTATGGGTGTGCGCCATCGTATCGGCCACCTTGTTTCTGGCCGAACTAGCCGAGCCCACTTTGGTGGGCGTCTGGCTAAATACGGCTACGGGAAATGTATTCGTCGGAGCGGCCAACCCCGAGATGATGGCGCGGCTGACGGATATCGCCGGTCCCTGGTTTCTGCCAATTGCAGCGGCGCTTGCTGCACTGGCTGGCGGCAGTGGCCTGATGATGACGCGCATGGCCTGGTACGGGCTGCTCAGGCGAGCTGCTTACTAGCTAGGCCAGACCGTTCCGGGTGAGGTGCCCGCTCGGGTTTACACTATTTCCCCAACTTTCAGTGTTGTAGGGCGGCATTTTCTAGGTCTGTCCAGAAACTTGTAATGCATGTCACCGGCCTGACATGAATCTTGTATAACAGGATACCCCGTCGAGATAGGTTCATCCTGTCTCGCTGCGAGCTGAAACATTTGCAGACGGCGCGCGCTCCGTGCGCCCGCAGAGGGGACGATCATGTCGTTGAAGAAATACGCAGCCATATTTGCGCTCGGCCTGGCTGCCGCATCGTGCGGTCAGGGCTCCAATATCTCGTCGCCCGGTGCGACCAATCCCGGCACGCCTCCGGGTGGCGGCAATCCCGGGGGGCCCGGTAATCCGGGCGGACCGGGCACAGGGACTTGCCCGAGCGGCTTCACAACCGGAGCATCGGTCGGCGGTCTGACCACCTGCGTGCTCTCCGGCGACATCCTGAACAATCTGACTCTCCCCTTCGTCGACGGTATCGCCTACCGGATCGATGGCCGCGTGAATGTCGGCATTGACGTGGGTGCTGACGGCAACGCCGCAGGCGGTGTCTCTGCCCGCCTCACCATCGAGCCGGGTGTGACCATTTTCGGTCAGGGCGGCGCGGACTATCTGGTCATCAACCGCGGCTCGCAGATCGAGGCCAACGGCACGGCAGCCTCGCCGATCACCATGACCTCTGATGAAGACCTGATCCGCCGTGCGGCGAACCCGCAGGATTTCGGCGGTGACAATATCGGTGAATGGGGCGGCATCGTTGTTCTGGGCCGCGCGCCGATCAATCGCTGCCGTGACGCGGCGACGCCGGGCACGGTGGACTGCGAAAACCTCGTTGAAGGGGTGTCCAATCCCGACGCTCTCTACGGCGGCAACAACCCGCAGGACAATTCAGGCATCATGCGTTACGTCCGTGTTCTGTTTGCGGGCTTTGAGATCGCGCCGGGTAACGAGCTGAACGGCATCACGCTCGCTGGCGTCGGCTCCGGCACCACCTTCGAATACATCCAGGTGCACAATGGTTCCGATGATGGTATCGAGTGGTTTGGCGGCACGGTGAATGGCCGCTATCTGGTCGTAACCGGTGCCGACGATGACTCGCTCGACACCGACAATGGCTATAGCGGCTTCAACCCGTTCGTGGCTGTCAT
>JBJHCI010000297.1:0-3463 GCA_050485925.1 Maricaulaceae bacterium | reverse complement strand
ACGGCAATATCCTCGTCAACGCGATGGCCGTGGGTCTGGCCAAACGCGAAGGCATTTTCACCGCTGCCGCCAAGGAAGCGGGCTTCCCGGTACTCTATGTGGGCGCGAAGACCGGCCGCGACGGCATTCACGGCGCCACCATGGCCTCAGCCGAGTTCGGTGAGGGCTCGGAAGAAAAGCGCCCCACCGTGCAGGTGGGCGATCCCTTCACCGAGAAGAAGCTGATCGAGGCGTGCCTTGAGCTGATGGCCGAAGACGCCATCAGCTCCATTCAGGACATGGGCGCAGCCGGCCTTACCTCCTCGTCTGTCGAGATGGCCTCGCGCGGCGGGCTGGGGATCGAGCTGGAGCTGGACAATGTGCCCCAGCGCGAGACCGGCATGACGGCTTACGAGATGATGCTGTCGGAATCGCAGGAACGCATGCTGATGATCCTGAAGCCCGGCGCGGAGCCCATCGCCGAGCGCATTTTCAGGAAATGGGATCTCGACGTCGCCACTATCGGCAAGACAACCGATACCGGCCGCATGGTCCTTAAACACAAGGGCGAAGTGGTCTGCAACCTGCCGCTGGATCCCATCGGCGAGGAGGCTCCGGCCTATACCCGCCCCTGGTTCGAACCCGAAGCGCGCGCCAGCATCGATCCGCGCTCCATGAAGGGGCCGGAGCATCTGGGCGAGGCTCTGCTGACCATCATGATGAGCCCCGACATGGCCTCCAAACGCTGGATCTGGGGCCAGTATGACCGCCACGTCATGGCCGATACGGTGGCAAGCTCCGAAGACCCGGCAGATGCCGCCATCGTACGTGTACACGGCACGAACAAGGCACTCGCCATCACGACCGACTGCACGCCGCGCTATTGCTATGCCGACCCGTTCGAGGGCGGCAAACAGGCCGTCGCCGAAACCTGGCGCAACCTCACCGCCGTGGGCGCAGACCCGATCGCGATCACCGATTGCCTCAATTTCGGCAATCCCGAACGCCCGGAAATCATGGGGCAGTTCGTTGGCTGCGTGGAAGGCATGGCCGAAGCCTGCAAGCAGCTTTCCTTCCCCGTCGTGTCGGGCAATGTCTCGCTGTATAACGAGACCGATGGCAAGGCGATCCCGCCCACCCCGGCTGTGGGCGGTGTGGGCCTCTTGCCCGATCTTTCAAAGCGCGCCGGGTTTGGCGGCATGAAGGAAGGCGATGTGGTGCTCCTCATCGGCGAAACGCGCGGAGAGCTCGGAGCCTCGCTCTATATGCGCCATGTCGAGGAGAAAGAGGACGGCGCTCCGCCCCATGTCGATCTGGCCGCAGAAAAGCGTAATGGCGACTTTGTCCGCGCGGAAATCCGCGCCGGGCGCGCGCGCGTGGTTCACGACATTTCAGACGGGGGCCTGGCCTCTGCTACCGCCGACATGGCGATGGCGTCCGGCGTCGGTGTAAAGCTCGCCTTTAACGGCAATCTGCCCGTCTATGCATGGATGTTCGGCGAGGATCAGGCCCGATATCTGGTCGCGGCTGACCCTGAAACGGCGGAAATCATCCGCAAGAACGCGATAGGGGCCGATGTGCCCGTGAGCGTCGCGGGAATCGCGGGCGGGCGCGCCATCTCTATCAATGGCGGCCACGCACTGGATATCGGGCGGCTGAAACAGGCCCATGAAAGCTGGCTGCCCGGCCTGATGCGCGGAGAGCTCTCACAGGCCGCCGAATAGGCAAAAAAAGAGCCGGACGTCCGGGGGGGTACGTCCGGCCCAACATCACTGCGGACGCGGGGGGATAGGTGCGCTTCGCAGTGGAAAGCCTGTCGGTCTTGCAGTGCCTTCTATCGGCACTGGGCGGCATTGGCCGCCACAACCGCGTTGTCCGTCAGCGCCGCAGCCGCGGTGAAATCAGCCGCCGCTGCCGAGATATTGCCTGCCAGCGCGTAGGCCGCGCCGCGATTATTGAGCGCTTCCCAGCCGCCTTCATTGGCCTCCACGGCCGCATCACAGGCGTCTGCAGCGCCTGCGTCGCCCAGATTGGCGAGCGCGCCGCACAGATTGGTGTGGGCAGCAGCCATGGTCGGTGCCGCATTGCGGCGGGACAGGGCTTCACGGGCAAAGTGCGCCGCTTCGCGCCATTGGCCACGCTCGAAGCGTTGTACAGAAGCGCGCACCGAACGGTGGGCGGTGGACTGGGACACGAAGCCCGGCGTGCAGCTCTGCGCCTCGGCAGCAGAGGCAAGTCCGTTAAGCGAAAGCCCGGCGGCCATCACGGCAATGGCGGTAAGGCTGGCAAGTGGGGAGGATTTACGCATCTCATCTGTCTCCATCTGGGTGCACCCTGTTGACCGGGCGTTGCATTGAGCGATGCGGACAAGATAGACCGCTAATCGCCGTTTGAAAAGTGAACAACGTTCATTTTCTGTTGCAAGTATGTATTTTGCCGCAGCACTGCCGCGCGCGCAGCGCGGCAATGTCCTGCCTCACACCTTTTGCCGATTACGCGGCGGGGCAGCCCAATCGGGCCGTGCGCCGGCTTCAATCTGCCTACTTGGCGCCCGTCTCAGGCTGGCGCGACGGCGCTGCCGCGATCATGTCCAGCATCGCGTCGGCCCGGCGGGCCACATCCACCGCCGTTTCCACCGCGCCCACAAAGAAGGGGATGGTCATGTTCTCGAACGTGTCGGTGGGCTGGTGATAGTGCTCGTGATCTTCCACGCCGAGATACAGAAAGGCGATCCCCGCCGCGTGGAAGGGGCCGTGATCTGAGAGCGTCGTCCAGTCATTGCGCGGATCGTCGCTCGGCTCGTCATAGCCGGTACGAAGATTGATGGGTGACACCTCTGCGGCAGCCGACACCAGGTCCAGCAACACCGGATAATGCCAGGTGCCGACGGCATAGAGATCGTCGGTTTCGCTATAGGCAATCATGTCCATGTTCAGCATGAAGCCGATATTTTCAAAGCCTTCCGGGCGGTTCGCCACGAAATGGCGCGCGCCGCGCAAGCCCCCTTCCTCCGCGTCGAAGGCCACGATCAGCACGTCATTCTGCGGCGGATTCTCCATGAAGGCTGCCGCAACCGCCAGCAGGCCGGCCGTGCCCGAGGCGTTGTCGTCCGCGCCGTTGAAGATATTGCCGTCCTCATCCATGCCAACATGGTCGTAATGCGCGCCGACCACCATCACGTGATCGCCCGGATTACTGCCTGCAATGCGCCCGACCAGATTGATAGCCGTTACGGTTTCACGCGCCGCATCGGGGTCGCGGAAATCGAGAGGGCGCTGGAAGGTGAAGGTCTGCTCGTAATTGTCAAATACCGGCGTCACGCCGATCTCTGACAGCCGCCCGATCAGATAGGCGCGGGCACGGGCATTGCCTTCACTGCCCACCAGCCGGCCTTCCATGTCATCGGCGGACAGAATGCGCAGATCGGTAACCGGCTGCGGCTCGGCCGGCGCCGCTGTGTCCTGCACGCCGCAGGACACAAGGG
>JBJHCI010000296.1:0-3464 GCA_050485925.1 Maricaulaceae bacterium | reverse complement strand
GCCGAGATCAGTGCAGGATCGACCGAAGGCAGTGTGAAAGGCGGCAGGCCGGCCGGAATATCGCCCACCGTGGCCACGCCGCGCGCGGAGAGGTCAAACAGCTTCACCGCCGCGATGGAGGCGGCAACGGCCAGCAAAGGCGCAGCGCGCCCGATAAGGCTGGCATGGAATTTGGGCAGGCCGAGGCGCCAGAGCAGGTCCGGGGCGCCTTTTCTGGCCCAGGCCAGGAAGGCAAGGGCGGGGATGGCGACGGCGAGGGTCCACAGATTGGCCTCGCCTATCGTGGTGACGAGGCTCGCGGCGATCTCGACGCCGGTCTGCCCGCCCGCGCTGGTGCCGATAATGTGGCGCATCTGCCCGGCGGCGATGAGAAGCCCTGCCGCCGTGATAAAGCCGGAAATGACCGGGTGGGAGAGGAAATTGGCGATAAAGCCCATGCGGAAAAGGCCCATCACCACGAGGATCACGCCGGAGAGGACCGCAAGGGTGAGCGCGGCAGTGACATAGCCCATAGAGCCTTCGTCGGCGACGCGGCCCACGGCGACGGCCGTCATCAGCGAGATCACGGCGACCGGGCCGACCGCGAGCGTGCGGCTGGTGCCGAAGATCGCATAGAGCACGAGCGGCGCCATGGAGGCGTAAAGCCCGGTCTCCGGGGGCATGCCCGCCAGCATCGCATAAGCGAGCGATTGCGGGATCAGCATGATGGTGACGATGACCGCCGCCATCAGATCGCTGACAAACGTTTCGCGCCGGTATTCCCGGCCCCATTCCAGAATGGGCAGATAGCGGGAGAGGCGCACCGGCTTCATCCTTTATGCATTGTCGCCATGGCGCGCGGCGAGCGCCGGGGCCAGGCCGGACAGATCATAGCCTGCGCGCGCGCCGGCTTCGATGAGGCTTGCCGGTTCCTCCCAGCGCGCCTGCGAGAGCGCCCACAGGCAGGTGGAGCGAGTGCCGGAGCGGCAATAGGCCAGTACCTTGCCGTGCGCGCCCTCCAGTGCGTCCGCAAAGGCTGCAATCGCCTGTTCGGGGAACTGCCCGCCCGACACAGGGATGTGGTGGAAGGTTAGTCCTGCCTCTGTCGCAGCGGCCTGCAGTTCAGACAGAGGCGGCTGGCCCGGCTCCTCGCCATCGGGCCGGTTGCAGATCACGGTTGAATAGCCATCAGCGGCCAGCGCGCGGATCTCGTCCGCGCTCATCTGGCCTGCAACCGAAACCTTAGGGGTGAGGGCTTTGTGGGGCATGGGAGGGTCCTTGGAACACGCAGGTGGTTGCGGGACCGGTTTTCTCCCCCCGTAAACGGGGGGAGAAAACCTCTAAAGCGCATCCACCGGGATTTTCAGATAGGTGGTGCCATTATCCTCTGCGGGCGGGAAGTGTCCGGCGCGCATATTCACCTGCACGCTCGGCAGGATGAGAACCGGCATGGCCAGTGTCGCATCGCGCTCGGTTCGCATCTTGACGAACTCGGCTTCGCTCACGCCCTCATGGACATGGATATTGGCGCGCTTCTGCTCACCAACCGTCGTCTCCCAGGCGTAGTGATCGCGGTCCTTGGCCTTGTAGTCATGGCACATGAACATGCGCGTCTCGTCCGGCAGGGCATAGATTTTCTGGATCGAGCGGTAGAGCGTGACCGCGCTGCCGCCGGGAAAATCGCACCGCGCCGTACCATAATCCGGCATGAAAAGCGTGTCGCCGACAAAGGCCGCATCCCCGATGACGTAGGTCATGCAGGCGGGCGTATGGCCGGGCGTGTGAATGGCTTTGGCTTCGATATTGCCGAGGCGGAAGCTCTCGCCATCTTCGAACAGGCGGTCGAATTGTGAGCCGTCGCGCTGGAACTCGGTGCCCGCATTGAACACCTTGCCAAACACGTCCTGCACGGTGCGGATGTTGGAGCCGATCGCGAGCGTGCCGCCGACCTGTTCTTTCAGATAGGGTGCGGCAGAGAGGTGGTCGGCATGGACATGGGTCTCCAGCAGCCATTCGACCGTTAATCCGTTCTCTTTCACAAATGCGATGATCGCGTCAGCACCGTCGCGCGCTGTCCGGCCTGATTTCGGATCGTAATCCAGTACGGAATCGACAATCGCGGCTTTTTTCGTGACGGGATCGGAGACAACATAGCTGACCGTGTTGGTCGGCTCGTCGAAAAAGGCTTTTACGTCGGGTTTGCGGGCCATTAGCGGGCCTCCTTCTGGCTGTCATTGGCCGCATCCGGTGACGGGGCGAAGGCATCGCACAGCGCCCGCATCACCGCGATGATGCGCGGATCGGTGAGGGAATAGAAGATCTGTTTGGACTGGCGGCGTGTGGTGACGATGCCTTCCGCACGCAGCCGTGCGAGATCACGGGAAAGATTGGGCTGGGCGACGCCGGTGCGGGCCTCGATGTCTGACACCGAGAGCTCGCCACCGGCCAGCTCGCAGGTCACCAGAAGCCGGTGCGGGTGCGAGAGCAGCTTTAGCAGCCCGGCCACCTCATCGGCGCGGGTACGCACCATTTCCAGATCAAGACCTGCCTGCATGGCCAGCTCCATTCCCTGCCCCGTCAGCAGATAAATTTCACGCCGGGGCTTGCGCTTGAGCCTCATATATATCATTTTCGATAAATGACAAGTATCAGGTGGTAAAATGCCTCCCGCCGCTGCAACAGGACAATAGGAATGATGGACACAGCGACCGCCTTTACACCTCTTTCCGCGCTCGCGGGCGGGGTGCTGATCGGCCTCTCAGCCGTAATGCTGATGGCACTCAATGGCCGCATAGCGGGTATTGCAGGGATTGTGGGCGGGCTCATCGGTCCTGCCCCTTTCGACGGGCTGGACCGTTTCTGGCGGCTGGCTTTCGTGGCAGGCCTTGTTGCCGCGCCGCTGATCTGGGTGGCAGCGACGGGCGCGATGCCTGAAGTGAGTGTCACGGACAGTCTGCCGCTGCTGATCGTGGCCGGGCTGGTCGTGGGTGCGAGCACGCAGGCCGGTTCGGGCTGCACCTCCGGCCACGGCGTGTGCGGGCTCGCCCGCCTCTCCCCGCGCTCTGCCGCCGCCACCGGCATTTTCATGACCGCCGCCCTGGTGACCGTCTTTGTCACCCGTCACGTGATCTGAAGGACAAACTGATGAGATCGATTCTCTCCGCCCTTGCTGCCGGTCTGGTCTTCGGGCTCGGCCTTATCGTCTCCGGCATGGTCAACCCGGCCAAGGTGCTCAACTTCCTCGATATCGCGGGCCAGTGGGATCCGAGCCTTGCCTTCGTCATGGCGGGCGCGGCCGGTACCGTCTTCATCGGTTACCGCTTCGTGCTGAAGCGGGACAAGCCGCTCTTTGAAGACCGCTTCAATCTGCCTGCTGCCACGCGCATTGACGCGCGGCTGGCGAGCGGTGCGGCACTCTTTGGTGTCGGTTGGGGGCTTGTGGGTTTTTGCCCTGGACCGGCGCTGACCGCTTTGGGCACCGGAGC
>JBJHCI010000295.1:0-3464 GCA_050485925.1 Maricaulaceae bacterium | reverse complement strand
GGCCTATTAGGTCCGCGTGCGGAGGCTCTCACCCAATTTACTCCGCTCTTGCAAACCGGGGCCGAGGGCGCGCGGATCGATGCTGATATTGCCGGGACCTCACCCTCGCCTGATCAGCTGCAGCGCAATTACGTGCCCGACGCCAATGCTCCGCTGACGCTGGCGGCGCGGGTGTCAGGCCCCATCATGACAGCCTTTCCCGGCGGCCCGCCTACCGGCGAGATCGCGCTGGAGGCCAACAGGCATATTGAAGGCCCGGCGGCGGCCGAGATTGTTATCATTGCCGATGCGGACTGGCTGGATCCTGCCTATTACCAGCGTGCCGATGGCGTGGCAGGCGAGCAGCTGGTCGCCGATAACCTTGCTCTTGCCCTCAACCTTGTCGACGCGCTCGCCGGGGATCCGGCCCTTGTCTCCCTGCGTTCACGCGCAGGCTCGGCCAGGCCCATGATACGGGTGGAAGCCCTGCGCGCGCGCGCCGAATCACGCTTTGTGGAGCTGCAGGACGAGCTGCGGGCCGAACTTGCCGACGCGGAGGGGGCTCTCGCCCGCCTGAGCGCGTCCGGAGAGGCTTCGGCACTGGGCGGGGCGGGTGCCGGTAGCGCGGCACGCGCAGAGGCTCTGCGCGAGCGTATCGTGGCGGCGCGGTCAGCCCTGCGTGATGTTGAACGGGGTTTCCGCACGGAGATAGAGGCGCTCGAACGGTCCTTGCATGTCTGGACGCTGTGGCTGCCACCCTTGTTCGTGCTGATCACAGGCGCACTCTTCACGTTGATGCGCCGGCGGGGACGGCGGTCATGAGTGCCCTGTCCCCCGCTCTTCGCCGTACGCAGCGCGCGCTGGTGATAGCCGTCACGGGGGCCATTCTCCTGGTGGGCGGCGTTACGGCCCTTGTCATGGACAGCCAGCGCGGCGCCCGGCCGGACGTGTCCGGCCCCGTCCTGCCGGGCTGGACCGCGCGCGCGGGCGAGGCCCGTTCCATCGAGGTCATCGGGCCGGATACCATGTTCCGCCTCGAACGGAGCGAGGCGGGTTGGGTTATGCCCTCGCGCGGGAATTACCCGGTGCGCGCCGAACGGCTTGCCGAGCTGGACGCGGCGCTATCCGGGCTGACCTACACCGCTGCCATGACGCGCGATCCGGCCCGCTTTGCCCATCTGGGGGTTGATGACCCGATGGAGGGTGGAGAGGGCGTACGCCTCATTATCTCCGGCGCGGGCGAGACGCCGCTGGCCGATCTCATCATTGGCCGGGCGCGTGGCGAAGACGGGCTCTATTTCCGTCCGGCGCGGGGCGAGCGCGCTTTTGCCGCCACCGGACAGATATCTGGACTGGATGATCCGGGCCGCTGGCTGGGGTTGGATTTCATGGATATGGAACCGGGTGAAGTGGCCCGCGCTTTCATCGTGCCGGAAACCGCGCCCGCCTATATTCTGGAGCGCGAAAGCCCGGCGGAGCGCAATTTCACGCTGGCCAGCCCGCGCGCCTGGCAGCTTATGACGGCGGGTGCCGCCAATGGCCCGGCCACGGCGGGTGCACGCGTGCGCCTGCGCGATGCGGATGCTGCGCCGGATATCGCCCGCATGCCCGATGCGCTGCATCGTGCCGTGACGTTTGACGGGCTGGAGTACGAATACCGCTTTTACAATCAGGGCGAGCGCGATGGTATCTGGGCCACTATCCGTATCGAGGCTGTGACGGAAGAGGCACGCGAGCAGGCGAGCACGCTCAGAACCCTGACCGACGGTTTCTGGTTTGAAGTAAGTGCTGATGCGTTCGAGCGCATGACGCGGCCCCTGAACCGGTCTGCCGAGCCGCGCGCGGTGGCGATAGACCCTTAGTGATTAGCGTTCCAGGCGCGCGGCGGCAATCACCGGACCGCCTTCGAAATCCTGCACCAGAACGGCCATACCAAAGCCTTCGCGCGGGCCGTCAAACTCGATCCGATAGGCGCCGCCCGGCCAGTCTTCAAGGCGTTCCAGCGCTGCGACCGTGTTGTGGTGCTCCATCTCCCGGCCTTCATTGCGCCCGCCTTCAATGGACACAAGGATAAGCCCTGGCCGGTAGGTCACCGCCCAGACCTCTGCCGGATCGTCTCGGGCCGGGCCGTTCAGATCAAGGCGCAGGCGCTCCGGGGATAGCCGCACCAGCCTGATTTCCCCGGCAAGCCTTTCAGCCTCGCTCACGCGCGCAGGCACGTCATCGCGGCGGAAGCGCAGACGCTCCGGCCCGCCATTGATGACGAAATGGGGGGTGAAGACGCGCCGGGCCTCGCCCGCATGGATATAGGCCTTCTGCCGGTCGGCAAAGGCGGGTTGGGCGAACTGGTCTTCCCAGCCGAACATGTCCCAATAGTCCACGCCATAGGAGAGCGCGATCACATGATCCTGCGCGGCAATACCGCCAAAGGCGCGATTGGCTTCCACGCAGGGCGGGCAGCCCTGGCTGGTAAACAGCTCCACCACAACAGGGCGGACGGGCGCAGCCGGGCCGTGACGCGCCTCGGCCATCCCGGCCGGATAACCCGACCCGGTGGTCAGCGACAGTGCCAGTATGAGCGGTGCGAAGGTCATGGCCCTATCTAAAACCGGTTATGTGCTGATGCACAATCACGTGGCTGTGACGGGGCCTATTGCGCCGGACGGGGTTCGGTCTCATCCGCTTGTGCCGCCCCATCATCGCCATCATCGTCCTCTCCGGGCGTCTTGGCCCATTTCAGCGTGATCGGGATGTTCAGCGCCACGAACAGGAAGAAGATGGGATAGGTGCCCCAGAAGCGGAAATTTACCCAGAAGCTTTCGGTCAGGATGAGCCAGTCGAACATGCGTGCCGTATCCACCACCACGCTGTCGGTGATATGGCGCCAGAGCACCTCATTGAGCGCGGCCAGGAAGATGAAGAAGAGCGCCCAGCGTATGGCCAGGATCGTCCATATCCGCTCGGGCATCTCGAACACGGAGGAGAAGAGCGCCTTCCACACATTGAAGCCGAAGGCGAAGCTGAACAGGATCGCGAAGGCGAAGATCAGGTTGATGATGGTCGGCTTGATGTAGACGAAGATCGGATCCTGCAGATAGATCGTCATCGCGCCGAACAGGGTCACGATCACGAAGGTCACCGCCAGCATCGGCGGAAAGCGCTTCTGCGTCGTCACGGCGTAGAGCACGGCGATGGCGGTCGCGGCCATGAAAATGCCGGTCGACCAGTAGATCGCGCCATCTTCCAGCACACGGTTGGCCACATTGTAGCTGATCATGAAGACGGCCGCCGGGCCGACATCGACCAGCAGTTTGGAGCCCTGTCCGATGGTCTTTGCGTTCTCGCTCATGGCGCGGCGTTCCTGTTCAGCGATGGCATAATGGGTGAGAGCCTTGCCTGATTACGGCGCTCATGGCCAGCCGGATTGGTAGCTTACCCCAGCTGCAGCAGTACCAGTCCTGCTGCCGGTACTGCTGCAGCTGGGG
>JBJHCI010000294.1:0-3467 GCA_050485925.1 Maricaulaceae bacterium | reverse complement strand
GCGTGATCATGGGGCCGTGCGCGGGCGGGGATGTCTATTCGCCCGCCATGACCGACTTCATCTTCATGGTGAAGGATACCAGCTACATGTATGTGACGGGGCCGGACGTGGTCAAAACCGTCACCAACGAGATCGTCACGCACGAGGAGCTGGGTGGAGCATCTGTCCACGCGAAGAAATCCGGCGTCGCCGACGGCGCGTTCGCGAACGATATCGAGGCGCTGGCGCAGATGCGCCGCCTGATCGATTTCCTCCCCCTCAATAACCGGGATAAGCCGCCCGTGCGGGAAGTCTATGACAGTCCTGACCGCGTGGAGCCGAGCCTTGAAACGTTGGTGCCGCCCAACCCCAACAAGCCCTATGATATTCGCGAGCTGATCGTGAAAACCGCCGACGAGGGCGATTTTCTGGAGATCGCGCCCGACTATGCCAAGAACATCGTGGTCGGCTTTGGCCGCCTTGAAGGCCAGACGGTGGGCTTTGTCGCCAACCAGCCGCTATCGCTCGCTGGCGTGCTTGATATCGATGCCTCGAAGAAGGCGGCGCGCTTTGTGCGCTTCTGCGATGCGTTTGAAATCCCGATCATCACCTTTGTGGACGTGCCGGGCTTCCTGCCGGGCACCAAGCAGGAATATGGCGGGCTCATCAAGCATGGCGCGAAACTGCTCTTTGCCTATGCCGAAGCCACCGTGCCGAAGCTCACCGTGATCACCCGCAAGGCCTATGGCGGGGCGTATGACGTGATGGCGTCCAAGCATTTGCGCGGCGATGTGAACTATGCCTGGCCGACGGCGGAGATCGCCGTGATGGGGCCGAAGGGCGCCGCCGAGATCATCTTCCGCAAGGATATGGATGATCCTGAAAAAATGGCCGAACACGTGAAGGACTATGAGACGCGCTTTGCCAACCCGTTCGTGGCCGCCTCACGCGGCTATCTCGATGACGTGATCCAGCCGCGCAACACCCGCGTGCGCCTGATCAAGGCGCTGCGGACCCTGCGCGACAAGAAACTCACCAACCCGTGGAAGAAGCACGACAATATTCCGCTTTAGTTGTTGTTCTTCTCTCGTTTTCCCGGCGCAAGCCGGGACCCAGTTTTTCCTGGACCCCGACTTTCGTCGGGGAAACGCTAAAGAAGGAAGGCTCATTGAGGTGAAGCGCCTGCCCCCAACACCCCCATCCCCGCCGGTTTTCCGGTCGGGTTGAGGGACGGATGGCGCGGGCGGCTTTCAGAAAGCCAATCGCGAACGTTCAAACGGGCCCTCTAAAGGCCGCCCGCGCGCAGGTGTTGTTTCAGGCCGGGCCGGTCATGCTTACTTTGCCTCATAGCCGTGCTCTGTAGGGTCTCGGTCCGCTATCAGGGCTGGTATGGAACCTGATCTGGCAAGAGTGGCCAGGAAAAGTCCGATGAGCGGGGTATGCTCCCGGTCGAGGACTTTGACGCCGCCAAGGGCCGTTAGTGGCGTGTTTGACAGGCCCAGTTGCCGACGCCTTCGATCCGCGCGCGCGCATTGCCGTAGTCAATTGTAATGCGCGCGTGCTGAAGCGCGTCCATGCCAAGGATTATGGCCGGTTCTTCGGACCAGCCAATGCCATCGAAAAAATACAAGTCGGATACCGTGATCGAGAACGTACTTACGCACAGATCGCTAATCTGGAAGCCACCGAACATGCGGCGCGTGTCACCCGTCGAGATGACTCCGCCCGATACGCCTTCGATCTGTGAAGCTGGTCCCGGGCCGCCCGTGCGGCTGTTGCGGACAAGGGCCGTGTTGACAACAGACGCGTTCGCACCGGTGTCGACGAATACGCGGACAGGGCCGGCCACGCCACGTACTCGCCCCTCCCCGACGATCAGCCCGTTTTCAATGCGAAGCGGCATGTCGCCGGCCGGCGAGGCAGCTGGCGGCTCAAATCTCAATTCCTGCGCGGGATAATCGAGGACAACCACCTCGTTTCGAAAGGCATTGGCGCCGAGAATTCCTGCAGCGCTCATGACCGATCCGTAGTGCTCCTCGAACACGGCAACTTCGACCTCGCGCGCGCCCGCGCCGAAATCAAGCTGATCAACGAAGAACAGCCCGGTATTGAATGGACCTGTCACGGAATGCCCGATCTGATCGAAACTGATTTGCTCGTCTGCGATCAACTGGTGGGCGATCAGCCGCGGCACGGCTGTGCGATTGGCACCTGTGTCTACGATGAACGGCACCGGATCGGCGTCCGGATTTCCTGAAAACAAGAGGCCGCGCCCTACCGTGACCTCGACGGTGTACATGTCATATATGTTGCGGTGCATGGGGATCGTGACAGTGGCCTCATCAGGGCCTGCCGCCCAAACCGTGGCAGCATAGGCGATACTGGCCAGCCCGCTGCACAGGACGGCCCGCGCGTCGCGCAGGAGAGAACGGAATGTCGGCGTCATGGCGCTCGGGTTCATATCACGATCAGATTGAACCTTAGCGCGGCACCCACCTTCATCAAGCGCGATTGATGCGCCTACCCGAACACCCGCGCGAAGATCGTGTCGACATGATTGAGGTGATAGGCCTCGTCAAAGCAACTGTCGATTTGGGCCGGTGAGAGCAGGGCGGTCACTTCTGCGTCGGCTTTCAGATGATCGGCGAGCCTGCCGCCCTCATCCCAGGTTTTCAGGCCATTGCGCTGGACGAGACGGTAGGAATCCTCCCGGCTCGCCCCGGCCTGAGTGAGCGCCAGCAATACGCGCTGGGAATTATGGATGCCGCCATGGGCTTCCAGATTCTCCCGGCAGCGTTTCTCATGCACGATCAGGCCCTCGATCATCGAGGCGGTGCGGTGCAGGGCAAAGTCCAGATGCGCGGTGGCGTCCGGGCCGATGCCGCGCTCCACCGAGGAGTGCGAGATATCGCGCTCATGCCAGAGGGCGACGTTTTCCATCGCAGGTGTGACGGCGGAGCGTACCAGCCGGGCAAGGCCGGTCAGGTTCTCAGTGAGGATCGGATTGCGCTTGTGCGGCATGGCCGAGGAGCCTTTCTGCCCCGGCGAGAAATATTCCTGCGCCTCGCGCACCTCAGAACGCTGGAGGTGGCGCACCTCCACGGCGACATTCTCGATGGCCGACGCGATCAGACCCAGCACGGCGAAGAAATTGGCGTGGCGGTCGCGCGGGATCACCTGGGTGGAAATAGGCTCCACTTTGAGGCCGAGTTTTTCGGCGACATGGGCTTCCACCGCCGGATCGACATTGGCGAACGTGCCGATTGCTCCGGAAATGGCACACGTCGCCACTTCCTCACGCGCGCGCACCAGACGTTGCCGGTTCCGGGCAAACTCGGCGTAGAAGCGCGCGAATTTCAGGCCCATCGTGGTCGGCTCGGCATGGATGCCATGGCTGCGCCCGATGCACACCGTCATCTTGTGCTCGAAAGCCCGCTTTTTAAGCGCCGCCAGCACCCGGTCCATGCCTTCCAGCAACAGATCGCTGG
>JBJHCI010000293.1:0-3467 GCA_050485925.1 Maricaulaceae bacterium | reverse complement strand
GCATCAGCCAGTCGGGAATGTCATTATGCAGCGGGCAGCCGGACTGACAGAAGGGCACGCCGCACTGGGAGCACCGCTCGGCCTGTTCGGCACCCGCCCTGGCGCTGAACGGAGCGTAAATCTCGTCAAAATCCTTGCGGCGCTCCTTTGCAGGGCGCTTGTCAGGATATTGCTGGTCCAGCCCGGTAAAGCGGAGCATGGCCGTCTCCCCATCTCAGCGGGCACCAAGGCCCGTGCCCGGCGCGCAAAACCCGCCGGACGGAACCTGCCTGCCCCTTGAACTTATAAGGGCCGAGCCTGCCATCCGGACGGGATAGGTCGTGAGCCCGGACATGCGGAGTATTCGACCGTCTTTGTCCGGACATCTGTTGCATTGCAACATGAAGACAGGCGGCGCGCAAGAGCGGCGTGTTTGCAGTTTGGAAACTTTATCTGAACAGCGTAATTGACAATCATTCGCATTTGCGGCTATCTGCACATGCAAATGCGTCGCAATAGATGCATTGCGCCCAGAGCCAGCACGGGAAGCGCCTGTTTTTCCATGTATATCTGCATATGCAATGCCCTGAAATGCTCCCAGTTCCGCGAAGCCGCCGAGAGCGGGGCGCAGGACGTGTCGAGCGCTTTCAAGGCATGCGGTGCCAAACCGCGCTGCGGGCGTTGCTTCGAGGACGCGGCCAGCGTTATCGAAAACGCCATGCCCAAGCTCGCCGCCCTGCCTGCCGCTGTGCCGGCCGAATAGGCTGCAAACGCGTCTTAGAAACAAACGCAATTAAAACAAAGGCTTGGCCTGGAACGCCGAACGCCCTATCTTGGCTGTCATCATGACTCTGCCAGCAAGAAGGAACAAGGCGCGATGAAAGGCGATACCGGCGTTATCGAACATCTCAACAAGGCGCTGAAACTGGAGCTGACCACGGTCAACCAGTACTTCCTGCATGCGCGCATGTTCAAGAATTGGGGCTTTAACACCATCGCCAAGATCGAGTACGAGGAATCCATCGACGAGATGAAGCATGCCGACATGCTCATCGACCGGATACTCTTCCTCGAAGGCCTGCCCAATGTGCAGGATCTCGGCAAGGTGATGATCGGCGAGACGCTCAAAGAGTGCCTGGAATGTGACCTCAAGGCCGAACACAAGGCGCACCCGGTCTACAAGGAAGCCATCGCCTATTGCGAGGACGTGCGCGATTACGGCTCACGGGACCTGCTTGAGGTGATCCTCAAATCCGAGGAAGAGCATATCGACTTCCTGGAAACTCAGCTGGAGCTGATCGAACGCATCGGTGAGGCCCGTTACATGCAATCGATGATGGGCGAACAGGACCCGGGCTAAGCAGATCCGGCCCCCGGTGATTTCCGCACGGTTCTGGCGCCCCGGCCTTGCCACGAGGGCGCTGAACCGCTAAATCCAGACCTCGTTACAAAATAACGTTTCGGCATGACCGCCGGTCTGGAGCCTTTCTTGAGCCCCGCCCTGTTCACCATCATTTTCGCCATGCTGGCACTCGGCGTCGTGGCGGCAACACTTGTGGGCATGCGCTTTGCGGCTGGGTTCACACGCGCCCACTCGCCACTCATGGCCGCATTCGCCGCAGGCCTTCTGCTGACGATTGCCGTGCTTCACCTCATTCCCGAGGCACTGGAGGGATCAGATATCGCGCTGTGGATGGTGACGGCGGGCCTGGGTGTGGGCTTCGTCCTGCACCGCTGCGTGCGCCGGTTTGCTGGCGATGCCGACCGGGCCGCTGCCATGGCTCCTGTGTTCGCAATCGCCATTCATGCCGCGCTCGATGGCCTGACCTACACCATCGCCTTTGCCTCCGACGCCTTCAGCGGCCTAGCTACGGGAGCAGGCCTTCTTCTGCACAAGCCAGCCGATGCCGCCGTCTGCTTCATCCTGCTGCAGCGCGCAGGGCTCGGAGATACCCGCGCCGCGCTCTGGTCGCTTGCGGCAGCGGGTGTGTCCACCCTGGTGTTTGCCGCCGCCACCGCCCCGTTCGCCAGCATGCTGTCACCGGTCCTCGTCGCCTCCCTGCTGGGACTGGCAGCCGGCGTGATGATCCATGTTTCCGCAGTGCACCTTCTGTCCCATGCCCGATCAGGCGGCTTGCGCCGGGCTGTCCCTATGGTGGTGCTGGGCGCGGTCGCCGCCACCGGCCTGACCGCCGCGCACCGCGCCGGACACGATCATCACGGACACCATCACCACGGACACGGGCACGACCACCATCACCACGCTCATGACGATGTGGCGATGACGCTGCCCAATTTTGGCCCGCTCAGCCCGCCATCTTCACAGCAACAGGACGCCGACTGAGACCGGTCTGCCTCCGCGCCATCAGGGAGATCTGCCATGAGACGCTGCCTTCTCGCCGCCACAGTGCTCGCCTCTGCCGCCCCGCTTGCGCTGGCCGACGAGCCACGCCAGGCCGGCGCACATGTCCACGGCCTTGCCGAGCTCGCTATCGCGCTGAACCCTGACGGGACGCTGATCGCCGAGCTGGAAAGCCCGCTCTACAATCTGGTGGGCTTTGAGCGCGCACCGCGCAATGAGGTGGAAGCAGGCTTTATCTCGGCGGCCATTGACGCGCTGCGCACAAGCGCACTGCCAGCCTTCAACGCGGAGGCAGGATGCGCTCTGGATAACGCGGAACTGGAAGGTTTCCCGCCCGCCGACGCCCCTGAAACCGGCGATGCGCACGGTGCCCACGGAGATAGTCACGGCCACGATCATGGACACGGTCACACACACGATGATGACCATGAGCATCATGACGGTCACCACCACGAGCATGATGACCACCATCACGGCGACAGTCATGCTCATGATCACGGCCATTCCCATTCGCACGGCCACGATCATGGCGGACGCTACTCTGACGGGTTCGCCACCTGGAGCTTTACCTGCGCCAGCCCTGAGCGCCTGACCGCCATTGACACGGCAGCACTGTTTGAGGCGTTCGAACGGCTGGAACGCGTCAATGTGCAGTTCTTTGATGGGACACGCGCTGCGTCCGGAACGCTCGCACCAGCAAGCACACGGCTCTCCATCCGCTAGATTGAGTGTTATATTATAACGTGTTAGCGGGACTTGCCGGAGCCGGTCCTGCAACACACATTGGCGCTCATGACCATGCGCGCCTGTCTCATTGCTCTTTGTCTTGTCCTGCCGCTGGCTGCGGGGCCGGCCTTGGCTCATGCCGACAATGGCGCCCGCACGCTGCTCTGGGAGGACCTGTTGCCGGAAGGCGAGCAGGAGCGCCAGGCCCGCCTGCAGCAGATGCAGGCTATCGAGATGGGGTTTGACCATTTCGGCGTCGAGCAATTTCCCCAGATCATGAGCTTCAACGTTGTCGAGGAGCTTGATGGCGAGCGGGTCCGGATTGGCGGTTTTATCCTGCCGTTCGATTTCTTCTCCGGCGGACGGGTGAGCCGCTTCCTCCTGGTGCCCTATGTGGGTG
>JBJHCI010000292.1:0-3468 GCA_050485925.1 Maricaulaceae bacterium | reverse complement strand
TTGAATATCTGGCCGCCGAGCGGCGATTGGTCTCGCCTGAAAAGTAAATTTTGTGTAACCTTCGACACGCTGAACCGGCAGGACAGGGCCTGCCGGGCTGAATTTTCGCGTGCTGAGGGGAAATAGGATGCGGGTTATCATTGCGGCCATTCTGGCCGGTGGGCTGTCATTGGCGGCGCTGTGGGGCGCTGACAAATATCTGGGAATTGGCGGGGTGGCCCCGGCGCCGGATGAGGCTGAAGACAGCGTCTCTGCAGAGGCGCCTGAAGACGCGGTCGATGCGCCGGTGGAGGAATTCTTCGAGGAAGAGGCGATGCCTGA
Source organism: Maricaulaceae bacterium (assembly GCA_050485925.1). Taxonomy (GTDB): domain Bacteria; phylum Pseudomonadota; class Alphaproteobacteria; order Caulobacterales; family Maricaulaceae; genus Glycocaulis. The sequence continues at coordinate 3,147 of JBJHCI010000292.1, read as the reverse complement.
GGACGGGGGGCCCAGCCGCTTCATCAACACCGCCGAAACCGATTATCACGGCTATTACATGCCGAACGCGCTTATCCAGACCGGTGACTGGGTGCTGCGCCATATCCATATCGGCCATGCCAGCCAGTTCGATGCGTTCGAGGAAAGCGGGCAGGACCCGGACCTCGTCCCGGTGTGGATCGAGTTCATGCATGTTGATTCTGAAATGCTCACCACCGAGGAAGGGTTTGAATACCCGTCTGAATCCCGGCGCGTCCGGGCTGATCGCTTCCATATCGACGAGGCGAATTTCGAGTTTGACGCCCGCCATGACGAGATCGGCGATGTCTATGTCTATGGCAGTTTCGACCCTGACCAGATCCAGGGACCGGTGGAAGGCTCCACCGGTATTCCGGCGCTGACCGGCGGCATGGAGCTCAATGGCGAGCGCCTGCGCAATGTATCGTTCGACCACTGGTACGGCCACTAGGCCGCCAGTAGCTGACAGGTGTGTGAAAGACCGCTCCGGGCGCCTGGAGCGGTCTTTCTCAGTGCCATCTAGTCCTGACGGGTCCAGCTCCAGCTGAACTGGCGTTGGCGGTCCAGCGTGGAAATGGTCGCGCTCAAGCTATCGCCGTCGCGGGCGTATTCGATGCGCTGGGGGAAGTCGTGATCGGGATTTTCAAACACCGCGCTCTCGCCCTCCTGTGACACCAGGCCGAAGCGGACGGCAGGGCGCCCGCCGGGCTGGGCGAAATAGGCGGCATCCTCTCCGGTCGCGATATAGAGGAACTCGAAGCTGACGGCCCGCCCGTCACGCTGAGTGCGGCCCATACCGGTCATCAGCCCCCCTTCGGGGGCCATCCATACTTCTTCGGATATCCGGCCATTATTCTCAGCCCGCCAATGACCGGCGAGCCAGGCAAAGTCGGGTTCATCGGCAAGCGCCGGGGCCGTCGGAACGGTAAGGGCAAGGCAAAGCGCAGGCAGTGTGGCGCGCATGGATTGTCTTCCTTCATGAAATTGACGTCACTGTGAGCCTTCACAATGGACAGGCGCAAGTGTGCGCGTCTTGAATGTTTGCGACATGAATGGACAACCCGCCTTCCGCTTCATCCCCGCAACCGGACCCGCAGCGATGATCGCTGAAGGGGTGTGGTCGCTATGTCTGCCGGATGGTGGTCCGGGGGTAGAGACGATAGCGCCGGATGGCCGGTGCGAGATCGTCATTCATCTGGGCGAGCCGCCCGCCGCGCGGACGGGTGGCGGCTTTGACGCCCAGCCGGACGCCTTCCTCTACGGGCCGCTGGACCGGGCGCTCCTCCTTCAGCGGCGGACAGGGCTCAATATGCGTGCGGTGCGCCTCACCCCTTGGGGGATCGGCATGCTCACCCGGGGTGCGCGCGCCATGACGGGGCTGGCGGTCCGGCTTCGCGATGCGCTGGGCGATACCGGCGCCCGGCTGGAGGAGGAAGCCCGCAACGCTGAAACGCTGGATGCGTTTGCGGCCACGGCATTCCAGCTCCTGCTCCGCCATGCCGCCCGGCTGGACCGCCTGCCCGCGCGCGGCCTGACAGCCCTGATGCTCGCAGAGCCCGTCCCGGACGCCCGTTCGCTCGCCGACGCAAGTGGTGCCACCCGGCGCACCTTCGAACGTCAGTTCAGCGCCGCGTCGGGCCTGACCCCGGCGGGCTGGCTGCGCATCTGCCGATTCCAGCGCGCCCGCGCGCAGGTGATCTCCGGTGTCTTGCCGCTCGCAGAGATCGCGCTGGACGCCGGTTATGCCGATCAGGCGCATATGACCCGTGATTTCCAGCGCTATGAAGCCGTCACGCCGGCTGCCCTGCGCCGCCAGCAGGGCGGCTTCGACCCGATTTATACGGTATGAGCAGCTGGAGCGGTCTTTTGCGTTTTATAGGTCCGGACATTTGCCGCGCGCCCGCATTGCGGAGCGCTTCGCTTGGCGCTAGACACGCGGCCATCGGTTTTGCGCCGCAGCACATCGGCTAGGCGGCGCTCCCAAACAGCCAAGGAGAGGCTCATGGCCCGCAAGAAAATTGCCCTCATCGGCGCCGGCATGATCGGCGGTACGCTTGCCCATATCGCCGCGCGCGAGGAACTGGGCGATGTCGTCCTGATGGACCTGGCCGAAGGCACCGCCAAGGGCAAGGCGCTCGATATCGCTGAAGCGAGCCCGGTGTTCGGCAAGGACAGTCATCTCTCCGGCGGCTCGGTGGAAGACTATTCTCCCATCAAGGGCGCGGATGTGTGCATCGTCACCGCCGGTGTACCGCGCAAGCCCGGCATGAGCCGCGATGACCTCCTCGGCATCAATCTCAAAGTGATGAAGGCCGTTGGCGAAGGCATCAAAAAACATGCCCCGAACGCGTTCGTGATCTGCATCACCAATCCGCTGGACGCCATGGTGTGGGCGCTTCGCGAGTTCTCAGGCCTGCCCCACAACAAGGTGGTCGGCATGGCGGGCGTGCTGGATTCGGCCCGCTTCCGCTGGTTCCTGGCTGAAGAGTTCGGCGTGTCGGTGGAAGACGTCACCGCCTTCGTGATGGGCGGGCATGGCGACACCATGGTGCCGCTGACGCGCTATTCCACCGTGGCCGGCATTCCGGTGCCGGACATGATCGCCATGGGCTGGACCACGCAGGAGAAGATCGACGCCATCGTGGACCGCACCCGCTCAGGCGGCGGCGAGATCGTCCAGCTTCTGGGCAATGGCTCGGCCTTCTACGCGCCTGCCGAAAGCGCGATTGCCATGGCCAAATCCTATCTCAATGACAAGAAGCGCGTCCTGCCCTGCGCAGTGCACCTCACTGGCCAGTTTGGCGTGAAGGACATGTATGTCGGCGTGCCGGTGGTCATCGGTGCTGGCGGCGCGGAGAAAGTCGTCGAGATCAGCCTGAACAAGGATGAGCAGGCCATGTTCGATCACTCGGTTGATGCCGTGAAGGGCCTCGTGAAGGCCTGCAAGGACATCGATCCGAGCCTGGCGTAAGCGTTTTCCTCCCCCGTTTATGGGGAGGTGTCAGCATCATGAGCAATGCCCTCGCGCTTCGAGACGCTCATTTCATTCGCTCCTCAGCATGAGGGCTAGGGTTACGCTTTTTCCCTCATCCTGAGGGTGAGCGCAGCGAACGTCTCGAAGGACGAGGG
>JBJHCI010000291.1:0-3469 GCA_050485925.1 Maricaulaceae bacterium | reverse complement strand
CGGCGGAGAGATCGACGATGATGGTGTGCGGGGCGGCAGCGTCAATCGCGGCGACATAAGGCGCGGCCTCGCCATTGGGCAGGGCCAGGATCACCGCATCAACGCCGCGCGCCGCTACCTCCTCCGGGCCCAGTGCCTCAAAGAACAGGCCTTCAGGAGCCTCCGGTGCGAGCTTCTTCACCGGCTCTCCTGCCATCGCCCGCGAGGACGCGAAGGCGAGCGTCATGTCGGACCGGCGCAACAGGATCGCGACCAGCTCCCGCCCTGTATGTCCGCGCGCGCCGACAAGGCCGACTTTCAACATGATCAGACGTCCTTCAGGGTCGGCGGCAGGGCGGCGATGCGCGCCACCATGGCCGGAATACGCGACAAGTCATCCTCGCCCCGCCAGAACACCGTCCAGCGGCCGGATTTCACCGCGCCATGGCAGGTGGCAAAGTAGAACTCGTTGACCGGATTGTCAGTGCGCGAACGCCAGTAGAGCTTCGGCGCATAGGCGATCAGCCTGCGCCAGACCGCACCGCCAAGGCCCTCCCCGCGCGCATCGTCCAGCACGGCAAACTTGTCGAGATAGATCATATCATCCAGCCGGGAGGTGATCGCCGCGGCGCGGTAGCTTTCGGTGACGAAGGCATGATCAAACGCCAGCCGGTCAAAATACCCGCCCACCAGCCTGCGCCCGAAAGCCTGCTCAATCAGCGGCGTAGCGCGCATGGTATCGAGATCGGCCTTCTCCGTAATCTCCAGCATGCGCTCACCCCGGCGCACCAGCGTGCCGGACCCGGCATGGGTGAACAGCTCCTTGGCGAGCTCGCCGGGGCGGGTGATGGAGACCGAGCTGGAGAGCGGCAGATCATCGAGCAGGCGCTTGATCTCCTCCATCTTCAGCCGCATCCCGCCTGACACCCAGTCAGAGCCCATCAGCTCGTCATAATCGGTAGCAAGGTTGATGGCGGAGATGGCCCCGCCCTTCTCGTCCAGAAGGGCGCCGGTCCCGGTCAGGAACACGATCTTGTAGGGTTGGAGAGCATGGACCAGCGCGCGCACGGCGGCATCGGCATTGATGTTCACCAGCCGACCGTCCGCCGTATCTCCCATGCAAGCCAGGATCGGTGCCTGTCCAGCCCGCGCTGCTGCGGCGACCAACTCAAGGCGCACGCCCGTGGGTTCGCCCACCCGGCCCAGTTCCGCTTCATCCATCAACTCGGCTTCAAACACTCCGCTCGGAATAGCCGCCGCGCGTCCGCCGCAATCACGGATCGCCTGCACCAGCTCGAGATTTACGCGCGTCAGCGTATCGCGGATGACGGGAATGGCGTCGGGCGGCGTGACGCGCAGACCCTGCTTCCTCACCGTCTTGATGCCCGCTTCGCTGAGCGCCTTGTCGAGCTGCGGGCCGCCGCCATGCACCACGATGGGGGCGAGCCCCACCGTCTGCAGGAAGGCGAGCGAAGCCGAGAGCGCCTCCATCTCTTCTTCCATCACCGCGCCGCCGACCTTGATGACGGCAAAGCGTTCCTGATCGAGGCGCGAGAAGCGGGTCAGATACTCGCGTATCTCCTTGCCATCGCGCATCTGGGAGAGAAGCTGGACGATGGCCGAGCGCACCGGCACAGCCGCGCCGCCGCGTTCGCTGGCGTGATGATCTGCGGGTTTCCCGATCACGGAACCGCTCCATTGGCGAGGGTTTCCATGATCGCCTTTTGCACGTGCAGGCGATTTTCCGCTTCAGCGAGGCCGATAAAGGCAGGCGAATCCACTACCGCGTCGGCAATCTTCACATTGCGGCGCATGGGCAGGCAGTGGCTGACAACCGCATTGTCGGTCATCGCCATCTTGGCCTCGTCAATCATGAAGCCCGCTCCCTTGGCCCGGTAGGGCGCTTCGCCGTCCCACTGGCCGAAGAAGGGCAGCGCGCCCCAGCTTTTCGCATAGACCGCGTGCGCGCCGGTATAGGCCGCTTTGACTTCGGTGGTGACGGTAAGCGAGGTGCCCGCCTCTGCGCAGAAGCGTTCCGCCGCGCCCATATAGCGCTGATCGAGGCGATAGACTTCATCAGGGATGAGCAGGCGCACATTCATTCCGAACTTGGAAGCGATCAGCAGAGCTGAATTGGCGACCGCCGTATTGAGCGGTTTGGGGTGAGGCACCCAAGTGAGAAGGAAATCCTTGCCGCGTACATCGCCGATAGCGTCCTGCAGGGCCATCATGTGGGCCAGTTCCTGACACGGGTGGACAATCGTCTCCATGTTGATCACCGGCACGGTCGCGTATTTCGCATAGGCCATGATCAGCGGGTCTTCACGCTCGGCTGCCCAGTTCTCGAATTTGGGGAAGCAACGGATCGCAATGAGATCGACGTAAGAAGACAGCACCCGCGCGGCTTCCTTCACGTGCTCTTCGGCCGTGCCATCCATGACGGCGCCGTCTTCGAACTCGACCGGCCAGGTGCCACCGCGCGCATCGAGCACGATGGCGTGGCCGCCGAGCTGATGGGCACCCAGATCAAACGAGGTGTGGGTGCGTAAGGAAGGGTTGAAGAAGACCAGCGCGATGGATTTGCCCTTCAGCGCATCGCCCTGCGGGCTTTCGCGGTATCGGCGCGCGCGTTCGATCAGGGCCTGAAGCTCATCCCTTGACCAGTCTTCGGTCGACAGAAAATGCCGCATGGTTCGCGCGCCTCCCTTGGGCGTTGGAAAGCCCACGCGTTTAGCGCTCCTTGCTGCGCCGCGCAAACACGTGTGTGAGCGGGAAGCTAGCTTGCTTCGCCTGCCGGCCCGTCCAGCGCGGCGATCAACGCGGCATCACGCCGGTAGACATCGTGCAGATAACGCACCTGGCCGAACCGGTTAGAGACGGCGGTGAAGTAGAAAATGTGCACCGGGATGGTGTGACGCAGCCAGATCCGGCGCGTGCGGCCACTGTCGAAGGCCTCTTCCAATGCCTCACGCGTCCAGCCTTCCTCGTGCGATATCACCCACCAAGCCAGATCACGCGGGTCCTCTACCCGTACACAGCCTGAAGATGCGCTGCGCTGGACCTGATCAAACAGGGCGCGTTCGGGCGTATCGTGGATGTAGATATTATGGATGTTAGGGAACATGAATTTCACCTCCCCCATCGAATTGCCCCGTCCGGGCAGCTGGATCACCCGGTAGCGCCGGTTCGCCCAGTCGGCCTCGGACGGGTTCACGATGCCGCCCGTGGACATGTCCACCAGCCGGAACCCCGACGCCAGCGCATAGGCCGGATTAGTCCTGAACCGGCGCAGCCACGGTTCGCCCAGGCTCATCGGCGTGTACCAGACCGGGTTGATCTCAATGAAGGTCATCACCTCGGAGAAGACCGGCGTGCGGTTATAGCCGCGTCCGATCATGGAGCGGTGGACACGCTCCACCTCGCCGCCCGACCAAGCCTCCAACCGGTAGTCGGCCAGATTGACCCGGATATGGCGCTCACCCAGATCGCG
>JBJHCI010000290.1:0-3517 GCA_050485925.1 Maricaulaceae bacterium | reverse complement strand
GGCCTCGCCGGTGAAGTCAGTATCCATGCCGGCCATGATGCGCAGAAGCGTCGACTTGCCCGCGCCGTTCACGCCCACCACGCCGATCTTGGCATCGGGGAGGAAGTGCAGCGAAATGCCGGAGAACACCTGCTTGCCGCCCGGATAGGTCTTGGCCAGCTTGTCCATGTGATAGACATATTGATAGGACGACATAAGCCGGACTCCTTTGGGGGAAGGGGGAAGATCAGGCCGCGCTATAGCGCAGGCGCGCCGGTCAAGGCAATGGAACGGATGTGCCGGGATAGATTATCCGCGGGTTTATTCCCACGCTTCGCCTGTCATGGCACCCGGCCGAAACGGCGACCCTGATACAGCCTATCGCTCAAGAACAGTTATACGCTCATCGGGCGAACAGGAGTTGTATTCCTGCTCGCTTATCTCGACATTCTGATTGTGGAGAACGTATTTATAGCTTTCATCCGGAAATATGGTGGTTATTGACTTCATGAACTGCCTGCTCCCGCTGGCCTCGCTGGTCCAGATAATCCGGGCCATAGCCAGCTCGCCGTCGAACGCACCCATCGTCCTGAGTTCGGAGGCCTGCCGGTCAAAGTCCTCGCCCAGAACGTTTTCAAGGACATCGCCGGTCCGGAGCCGTGCATAGACCCCGCCCATGGCCCGGAAGCCCTGCGACACCTCCAGAACGCGCACCGTATCGCCGTCGCCGAATATCATGCTGACGGGGGAGTAGCTGTGCTGCACGGATTTGCGCCAGCGCACGGCCGCGTCCTCGAAAACCGGGCTCGCGAACAGCGCGGTGATGCGGTTATAGACCACCGTTGACGGCAATAGCCGACCACTCTCCAGTCTTGAGTAATAGCCTTGGCTGACGCCGATATGCTCGGCCAACGCCTCCTGTTTCAGGCCCACCCGGCGACGAAACTGCCAGAGCAGGGCCGCGATATTCTCCAGATCAGCTTTCCCCAACGGGCTCCCCCAAGATGCAAACAGGGTGACAAATGATGCAACCCCTACATGTTTCAAGACAGCTGGTAGCGAGCCAACTGCTCTTCGCGTCTGCGCGCAAACCGTGCCCCTTTGCGATGATCGCGGCAGAGAATCCCTTTCGAGATGCCACGACGTCGCGAAAAGTAGTGCCCAGACCGACTAGGCACGCGCCTGCGACGCGCGTTGCAACAGGGCGGTGAGCTTCTCCCGGCCCGGCAGGAACGGCCACCAGCCGGCCAGCGCATAGATCAGAAGGGTTCCGCCAATCCAACCCCCGGCAAAGATGGCGACGATCAGCAGCCAGTCGATAGGTCCGCCCGCATCGGTAAAGCCCGACTTGGTGACATGGGCCATCAACACCAGGGCTGCGGCCCCGGCGAGCAGAGCGAACGCCTGGGAACGCACCAGACGTCCACTGGACAGGCCGCGTTCACGCACGACGATCCAGCTAAAACCCGTCAGACCGGCAAGCGCCAGCGCGCCGAGAATCCAGAACCAGACGCCCATCATTTCCAGCAGCACGGCCAGCATCACGCCGGGATCAAGTTCCTGCACCGCCCTGCCTCCTCACGCCTCGCCGCGCAGCATCGACACATAGGTCGGCTTCAGCGCGATCGTCTTCATCACCCAGGATATCCAGAGCTCTTCCAGCGGCGCGATCACGCCGGGGAAAGAGGGGACGAGATTGTCCTGATAATCGAACTCCACCAGCATGGCCCGGCCCAGCCGGGTGATCAGCGGGCAGGAGGTATAGCCGTCAAAATGGCTGCCGCTGGAGGTTCCGGCGAGATCTGCCGCCAGATGATCGACCGCCACCGGTACCTGCCATTTCACGCTCGCCGCTGTCTTGCCCTTGGGCACGCCTGCCGCATCACCTACAACGAAGACGTTGGGGAAGCGGACATGGCGCAGGGTGTGCCGATCCACTTCCGCCCAGCCATCGGCAGCATAAGGCCCGGTCGCCCAGGCAAGCGGGCTGTTGCGCAGCGCAGCTGCGGCGCGCATGGGCGGGATCACATTGATGAAGTCATAGGGCCGTTCCACCGCGCCGTAGGGTGTGTCGAACACGGCCCTGCGTGCTCCCGGATCAATCGATTTGATGACGTGGCTGTAGAGCGTATCGACCCCGCGGTCCTGATAGAGCATACGGACCTTCTCAGAGACGATCGGCACGCTGAACAGCACATTATTGTGCGCCGCATAGGTCAGCTCCGACCGACCGCGCGTGCCGCGCCGGCGCAAAATGTCATCGGCGATGAAGGTGTATTTCAGCGGAGCGCCTGCACATTTCATCTCCGTGGCCGGCCGCAGGAAAACCCCGTCCCCGCCAGTCTCAGCGAACCGGTCAAGGGCACGCCAGGTCGCTTCGGCGGCCTCCGGACTATGAAAAACACTGCCCAGACCATTCTGCCCGATCAGGCTGACATCCATGCCCTCTATGGCATCGTAGTCGAGGTCAATGCCCACCGCCGCGACAAGATAATCGTAGCGCACACGCTCGCCCGCGCTGGTCATCACGATGTTGGCATCGGGATCGAACTCGGCCACGCCCGCCTCGATCCAGTTCACCTCGCGCGGCAGGTAGTCGGCAGTGCGGCTGACGGCATAGCGGGCCGGCTGGAGCCCGGCTGCAATCAGAGTGAAGCCGGGCTGGTAAAGATGGCGAACGCGCGGATCGATAATGGTGATACGCGCACCGTCCAGCCGACGCACCAGGCGCGAAGCCGCCGTCAGTCCGGCAGCACCAGCCCCAGCGATCACGATATGGGCGCTGGTCCGTACCCGGTCAGGCTTTGGAGAGCAAGCCGATACCAGTCCTGCACCGGCAAGGCCTGCAGCCCCCAGCCTGAGAAACTGGCGCCGCCCAATGGTGGATACCGCCGGTGACCGGCGCTCTTCACCCGTGTCGGGAGCAGCCTTGCGTGTGTCCATACCCGTTCCCCGGCAGGTTGCAGATAAAGACCATACTAGGGGCAGGCCTTTATCGGCGCCACGGGCATAGCGACGCAGGTGGCAGCCGTGAACTAAAGCCCAAACAGGCCGCCCGGCAGGGCGCCAATCACCGCGCCGGTCATCAGCGTTGCCAGCGTGCCGGAGATCAGTGCGCGCGGTGCCAGCGAGAGGATATCCGCCCGGCGCGAGGGCGCGACCGCTATCAGCCCGCCGATCAGGATGCCGACAGACGAGAAATTGGCAAAACCACACACCGCATAGGTCATGATCAGGCGCGAACGCGCCGAGAGATCATCACCAGCACCGGCCAGCGCGTCATAAGCGAAAATCTCGTTCAGTGCGGTTTTCAACCCCATGATGGAGCCTGCCGTCTGCGCCTCGGCCCACGGAATGCCGGCCAGCCAGACCAAAGGCGCGAAGAACCAGCCCAGAACCCGCTCCACCGACATCGGTGCGCCATTGATCTCACCTGCGGCGGCCAGCGAGAAATTGATCAGCGCCACGATGGCGGTGAACACCAGCAGCATGGCGATGATGTTTACAAACAGGCGCACACCGTCCGACACGCCGGTGG
>JBJHCI010000289.1:0-3529 GCA_050485925.1 Maricaulaceae bacterium | reverse complement strand
CGCGCATGGTCTGCTCCAGCGTAAACGTGTTCTGGCACCCACCTTCCAGGTTTTGCCCTGAGTTGCGATCTCCTGCCTGATGGAAATCGGGATGGAGTTTCGCGATGGCGACTACGGATGAGTTTCTCCGTGACTATGGGGTAGATATCCGCACGAATGGTCAACGGCGCTGGCCGGATGAGGTGAAAGCGCGGATTGTGGCGGAGACGCTGGAGCCGGGTGCTACGGTAAATGAAGTTGCGCGCCGATACGGGTTGCGGGCCAATCACCTGTCAGAGTGGCGTGGTCGCGCGCGGCGCGGTGAGCTGGTTCTCCCTGCGGTTCCGGAAGACGACGGCCTGTGCTTCGCTCCGGTCGTTCTGTCGGGTCCGCGGGTGCCAAGTTCACAGGAAGACCCACCCATCCAGTCGGGCTCGTCAAAACCGATCGAGATTGTCACTGGGGCTGTCACGATCCGTCTGGACGCGGATATAGGCACGGATCGGCTTGTGGAGATCGTGCGCGCCTTGGGGATGCGCGCATGATCTTTCCCTCCAACCGCGTGCGTGTGCTGGTATCGACCCAGCCTGTCGATTTCCGTAAAGGTCACGATGGCCTATGCGCACTGGTGGCGTCCACGCTGCGCAAGGACCCTTATACTGGCACGGTGTTCGTGTTTCGCGCGCGACGTGCTGACCGGTTGAAGCTTTTGTATTGGGATGGCTCAGGTCTCGTGATGGCTTACAAGCGCTTGGAGGATACGACCTTCACGTGGCCTGCGATCAAGGATGGGATCATGGCGCTGAATCATGCCCAGTTTGAGGCACTATTTTCCGGACTGGACTGGCGCAAGGTCAAGCCGGTTGATCCGCGCCCGCCGAGCGCGCCGGAATAGGTTAAGGTGCTGTTTTTGCTTTTATATCGGCATGGATTCCGGTAAAAACAGGGCATGTCGAATACCCCTGCAATCAACCTTGCTGAACTCCCTGCAGCGCAACGCGCGGCCGTGGAAGCGTTGATGCAGGAGGTCAGCGCGCTCAAGGACATCACCAAACGCCAGGAGCATCTGATCGCTGAGTTGAACCATGCCCTGCATGGGAAACGATCAGAGAAGCTGACCGAAGACGAGCGCCAGCTGGCTTTTGAAGATCTGACCATAGCGGTCGAGGAGGTCGAGGCAGAGAAAGAGGCACGTTCGGCATCCAAAGGGGAAGGCCCGGGTAAAAAGCCTGCGCCACGGCGCAATATCGGGAACCTGCCCGCATCCTTGCCGCGCATCGAGAATGTCATCGAGCCGGACAGCCTGATCTGCCCTTGTGGCTGCGGTGAGATGCACAAGATCGGTGAAGACCGCACGGAGCGGTTGGACATCGTGCCTGCGCAGCTGCGGGTGATTGTCACGGTGCGCCCGAAATATGCGTGTCGTGCTTGCACTGACGGTGTGCGCCAGGCCCCTGTGCCAGCTTTCCTGATTGATGCGGCGCTGCCCACTGAAGGGGCCATTGCGCATGTGCTGGTCAGCAAATATGCGGACCATTTGCCCTTGTATCGCCAAAGCCAGATCCTGGCCCGGGCAGGTATGGATCTGCATCGCGCCGTGTTGGCGAGCTGGGTTGGCAAGGCCGCGTTTCACCTGCGGCCTGTGGTCGACCGGCTGGCCGAGCATCTGAAGGCCTCAGGCAAGTTGTTTATGGATGAAACGACAGCCCCTGTGCTTGATCCCGGTCGAGGAAAGACCAAGACCGGCTATCTCTGGGCCTTGGCGCGGGATGACCGCGCCTGGGGCGGAGACGACCCGCCGGGCGTTGTGTATTTCTATGCGTCAGGCCGCGCAGGCGAGAATGCCGAAACCTTCCTGACCGGCTTTGACGGCATCCTGCAGATAGATGGATATCCGGGCTATAATCGGCTGACCAAACCCTCGCGCAAGGGCGGCGCGCCCATTCGGGTTGCCCATTGCTGGGCGCATGCGCGCCGCAAGCTGAAGGAAGTCTTTGATCGCGATGGCTCGGAAATCGCCGCAGAAGGCCTGCGTCGCATCGCTGAGTTCTATAAGATTGAGGCCGATATCCGCGGCATCTCGCCCGGGCAGCGCCTGTCCGCTCGTCAGACGCGCACCGCACCGCTGGTCGCGGCCTTCGGGGAATGGCTTCAGGCGCAACGTCGCAAGATATCGGCAAAGTCGCGACTGGGTGAAAAGCTCGCCTATATCCATAATCACTGGGACGGGCTGCAAACCTTCCTGACCGATGGCCGCGTCGAGATCGACTCCAACAGGGTTGAAAATCTGATCCGCCCGATAGCTCTCAATCGCAAGAATTCACTTTTTGCAGGTCATGATGAAGGGGGCGTTGCCTGGGGCCGCGTCGCGTCACTGATCGAGACCTGCAAGATCAACGGCGTCGAACCCTTCGCGTATCTCAAGGCAACCCTGACCGCCATCGCCAATGGTCACCCCCAAAATCGCATCGACGATTTGCTACCCTGGAACTTCAAGCCGTCAAGCTGAAAGCCAGGTGATCCGCAGCGAACGCTTACGCTCCAGCGCGGCGGCGACGCGCTGGATGGTGCCTGGTGGTTGCAAGCCTAGTGCGCTGGCCAGCGCCTGATAGGTGATGAACGGGTGGCCTGCGTTGCGCCCGGCGAGGATTTCGCGGATGCGTTTCGCGAGGGCGGGGTCGGTCATCCGCCGACCCCCAGCCTCTCGGCCACATCCTCGAATCCCGGATCGGCGGCATAGAGCCGTTCGAACTCGCGTCTTGCGCGGGCGCGTTGCCCCGTCTCGTGATAGAGCACGGCGCGGTCGTAGCGGATCTGGTGCAGCAGTGCCTCGGGGCGGTCCTTGCGGCGGCGGTTGGCAAGCGTGAACACATCGATGGCGGCATCGGGCAGGCCCAGCGCCGCCAGCGCCTTGCCGCGATAAAGCAGGATCGCCGTATCGACCGGGGTTTCGTTTTCGACATGGGCGGTGGCGCGCACCACGCGTTCCATCAGCGCGCGGTCCTCGGGGGTGTCGAGCGCCAGCTCGGCGAAGGACAGCAGCACCACCGGGTCGGTCGGGTCGATTTCCAGCAGCCGCTCGACATGCGCCATGGCATCCTCTTGGCGGCCCTGCAGCTGCGCGATTTCTACAAGCGCCAGCCTTGTGCCGCGCTCGCGCGGAAAGACATGAGCGAAGATATCGGGCGTGATCGGCAGATTGGCCTGTGCGGCGATCTCGTACTTCTCGAACAGCGTTCCTAGATCGCCCAGCCGGCCCAGCGCGTGCTGGAAATGGCTCTTCGCGGCATCGAGTTCCTCGCGGCGCAGGCGGATCATGCCCGCCATCCAGGCGGCATCGGGCAGATCGCGCGCTTCTTCCAGTGCCGCCAGCGCCGAATCCTGATCGCCATCATTGAGCGCGCGAATGCCGTCGACGAAGCGCCTCTCCTCCGCCGGTGTCATCAGCCGCTGGAAGAATCCCAGCTTCAGCCGGTCGCGCTGTGGCACGCGCGGCGCCGGGGCCGCCCCGCCGCGCCCGGCGCGCTGGCGGTCATGGACGGTGTAGAAA
>JBJHCI010000288.1:0-3534 GCA_050485925.1 Maricaulaceae bacterium | reverse complement strand
GCCCTGCACAGCCTGTCCGTCAAGTTACCGGCTTGTTACATTGACCGGGCAACCCCTTCCACGAGGGGTACGAAGCGCACGTCGCACAGCGCTTCCTCGCTGATCTGGTCCCCTTCATTACGGTAGCGGAACAGGGTCTGGATCGGTCCGTTTTGAACCGGCGCGACGCAGATTCCTCCATCGCGCAGCTGGGCGAGAATCGCATCGGGCCGTTCCGGCGCCGCAGCCGTGATGATGATGCGGTCAAACGGGGCCTGTTCGGGCCAGCCCTTCGTGCCATCCCCTACCCGGGTGACGATATTGCTGAGGCGCAGCGTGGCGAAACGGGCCTCGGCTTCCCGGCTGAGCGTACGATAACGCTCGATCGTGTAGACGCGCCGGGCAAGCCTTGCCAGCACCGCGGCCTGATAGCCCGATCCGGTGCCGACCTCCAGCACCTTGCAGCGGTCGGTGACCTCCAGCGCCTGCGTCATCAGGGCGACGATATAGGGCTGGGAGATGGTCTGGCCGCAATCAATGGGCAGCGGGCGGTTCTCAAACGCCTGATCGGCAAAGCTCTCCGGCACGAAGAGTGCGCGCGGCGTACGCTCTATCGCGGCCAGCACCTTGGCATCACGGATGCCCGCATTGCGCAGGGCCATGACAAGGGCGATGACACGCGTATCAAAGCCCTCCCCCATGCCGGGACTAGCTCTCGCGGACCGGACTCACCGGCCCGGCCATGTGCCTTGCCAGCCGGTCGCGGGTTTCGTGATGGGTGAGGTCGAGATGCAGCGGTGTGATGGAAATACGACCCTCATAGATGGCTCTCAGATCGGTTCCCACCGCGGGCGTGGAGGGACGGCCCTCAAACCCGATCCAGTAATAGGCATGGCCGCGCAGATCCTCGCGGCGGACGGTCTTGATATTATGCTGATCGCGCGCGCCCTGCACCGTTACCTCGATCTCGTGTACGTCTTCAGGCTCCCGGTCGGGAAAGTTGACGTTCATGATGACGTTTTCCGACCAGCGCTCTTCGAGCAGTTTTTTCAACACCACGGGGCCGAAGGCAGAGGCCGTCTGCCACTTGATCGCCTCGCGGCCATTAAAGCCATAGGCCTGCGAAAACGCGATGGAAGGAATGCCCATCTGACGGCCCTGCATGGCACCCGCCACCGTGCCGGAGACGGTCACGTCCTCGGCGATGTTCTGGCCCCGGTTGACGCCCGACAGTACCAGATCCGGCTCCTTGCCCTCCACGATGTCATTGATCGCCATCAGCACGCAGTCGGCGGGCGTGCCCGTCACCGCATAACGCTTGTCGGCGACGCGGCGCGCGCGAAGCGGCGAGTTCAGCGACAAGGCCCGGCTCATGCCGGACTGTTCCTCGGCAGGCGCAACCACCCACACATCATCGGAAATCGTGGCCGCAATCTCGCGCAGGATTTTGAGGCCCGGCGCACGGATGCCATCGTCATTGGTGATCAGGATGCGGGGGTTCTTGCCGGTAAAATACTCGCTCACGGTTTCAGCACCTCGATACCGCCCATATAGGGGCGCAGCGCCGCCGGAATGGTGACCGAGCCGTCCGCGTTCTGGTGGTTTTCCAGCACGGCCAGCATGGCGCGGCCCACAGCCACGCCAGAGCCGTTGAGCGTGTGGAGATATTCCGGCTTCTTCTCGCCCTCGCGCTTGAAGCGCGCCTCCATGCGCCGGGCCTGGAAGTCCCCGCAATTGGAGCAGGAGGAAATCTCGCGATAGGTGTTCTGGCTCGGCAACCAGACCTCAAGGTCGTAGGTCTTGCGCGCGCCAAAGCCCATATCGCCCGCGCACAGCAGCATGACCCGGTAAGGTAGTTCCAGAGCGCGCAGCACGGCCTCGGCGCAGCCCGTCATGCGTTCGAGCTCTTCTTCGCTCTCTTCGGGCTTCACGATGGAAACCAGCTCCACCTTGTAGAACTGGTGCATGCGCATCAGCCCGCGCGTATCACGCCCCGCCGCACCCGCTTCGGAGCGGAAGCACGGCGTATGCGCCGTCAGACGCATCGGGAAGGCACTTTCAGGATGGATCGCGTCGCGGACGAGGTTCGTCAGGGAAACTTCGGCGGTGGGGATGAGCCAGCGGCCATCGGTCGTGTGAAACTGATCCTCGGCAAACTTCGGCAGCTGCCCGGTGCCGAACAGCGCCTCATCGCGCACCAGCAGCGGCACGCTGGTTTCGCTATACCCATGCTCATTCGTGTGCAGGTCCAGCATGAAGGCGGCGAGTGCCCGCTCCAGCCGGGCGAGCTGGCCCTTCAGCACCGCAAAGCGCGCGCCGGACATGGCCGCAGCGGCCTCGAAATCGAGTCCACCCAGCCCCTCGCCCAGCGCGACATGATCTTTCGGCTCGAAGCTGAGTTCCTTCGGCTCGCCCCAGCCGCGCACTTCCTCGTTGTCATTTTCATCCGCGCCTTCGGGCACGTCTTCGAACGGCATGTTGGGAAGCGAGGCCAGCTCGGTACGCAGCGCCTCGTCAGCCGCCTTCTGCGCGGCGTCAGCCTCGTCCATCTGACCTTTAAGGGCGTCCACCTCGGCGCGCAGCTGGTTGAACAGCGCGTCATCGCCCTTGGCCTTGGCCTGTCCGATCAGCTTGGACTTGGCGTTGCGTGTCGTCTCGATCTCCTGCAGGCGCGCGGTCGCTTCCCGGCGCTTTGTATCCAGCGTTAGCAGGCGGGAGGATTCCGGCACGCGCCCGCGCTTTTTCATGGCGGCGTCGAAAACGTCCGGATTCTCGCGGATGAAACGTATGTCGTGCATGGGAATGGGCCTGCAATGAGTTGAGGCCCGCGTGATAGCCGCGCCCGGTGCGCACGTCCACAGGGCTTGGGCGGTTGAGAGTAGTCTGGCGATGCCGCCTCACCGGGGCCCCGACCCCCGTTGGCGGGAGCTACGCGCCCTTGGTGAACACGGCCGCGCATTCCAGGTGTGCTGTGTGGACAAACTGGTCGACCGGCGTGACCGGCCCCATCGCGTAGCCAGCCCGCACCAGAATGGCCGCGTCACGCGCAAAGGTGGACGGGTTGCAACTGATCGAGACGATAATTGGCACGCCGGAGCCCGCCAGTTGCTCCATCTGCGTTTTCGCGCCCCCGCGGGGCGGATCGACCACCACCATGCTCGCGCCCTCCAGCTCGCGGATGGACAGCGGTTCGAGGGCTAGATCGCGCTGCAGGATGCTGACCGGTTTAAGGCCCGGCGTGTGGCGGGCCGCATGATCAAGCGCGGCGAGCGGCGCAGCCTCTCCCTCCACGGCCCTCACAGAGGCCATAGAGGCCATGCGAAGCGCGAAGGCGCCCGAACCTGCATAGAGGTCGATAACGCCTCTGGCGGGCTTAGGAGCACGCTTGAGGGCCATTTGAAGCGCATCCATGACGATACCGGCCAGCGCCGCCTCGCCTGCTTCTGTTGCCTGCAGGAAACCACCCGGCGGGGCGGCGACCTTCGCCTTGCCGAAACTGACCACCGGCGCGGCGGCCTCGGCGATGAGTTCATGGCCGATGGTCAGGCGTGCCCA
>JBJHCI010000287.1:0-3568 GCA_050485925.1 Maricaulaceae bacterium | reverse complement strand
ATGATGTCCTCATCCCCGGCATGCCGGCGCAGAATGTCACCATAGCGCGCGTCCATCGGGCGCATGTCTGTAGCGACCGGGTTTACCTCGCGCCATGATGCGGGTTTTGCCATCAGTATACGTCCTTTTAAAGGCTTGCCAGGCCGGACTGGCCAGCATGGGTATTGACATAATTGCCCTTCAACACGGCCTGACCGGTCGCAGCGAGATCGCGCCGGGTCTGCTCGATGCTGAGCGGATAAGGAATAGCGGCATTGATGCGGGCCAGTTCACAATCATGAGCGTGCGGGTCCATCTCGATCAGATAGCGCAGGGAGATGCGCCGCCGGTCGCCTGCGGTGGGCTGGGTGCCGTGCAGAAGACAGGCATGCCAGAAATGCACGCTGCCCGCCGGGCCGGTAAGCCGGATCGCGCGCTCCTCGATTGACGCTCCGTGTGCGCTGTAGCGTGACAGCGCTTCAGCGCGGTCCAGCAGTGTCAGTTCATGGGGGAAGATGTCCGCGCCGAGCGTGTGGCTGCGCGGCAGCAGGAAGAGCGGTGCGTCGCCCGGTCCCACCTCCTCCAGATAGACATAGACGGTGATGAAGTCGGCCGGGCGCGCCGGCCAGTCGATCAGGTCCTGGTGCAGGTCAATGCCCCAGAAATAGGTCATGTCGCGGTATTCCGGCCGGATATAGGCGCCGAGATTGTTCACATTGTTGTTCTCGATACGCGTGCGCAGCCAGCCGGGAATCTCACTGTGCGGCATCCCGACCACAAACTTGCGGTCCAGAACCCTGTAGCCGGCCCCAAGTACCCGCGTCAGCGTTTCCACAAGCGCCGCGTCTTCCTCCAGCGGATTGATCAGGTCTGACAACGCGTCCGCCAAATTGCGACCGGGCCGCGGATTGGTGCCTTTGTGTACCGGATTGGCTTCATACTCGGCCTCGGTGAGAAATAGTGAGCCATCAAAGCCGCGTGTACGCGACACCCTGCCCAGCAGGGCAGAAAGAAGCGCGGGGTCGAGCTGACAATCGACACGGTCATAACCGAGGCGCTCAAAGCGCATGAGAAAGCCGTTCCTGATATGCCTGCAAGGGCCGGTGCAGGCAGGCCGGACGCCTGTCCCTCACGACTGCGCCGATTTGGTAAACTGGCGATTAAGCACGCTTGCGCGCCCGGTAGGCTCCAGCCCATATGCGATTACCCGAAGACAAACCTGACACGGCCAAATTTCTCTGATAAGAGAAATGCTCCACAAAATGAAAATCGGGGAGATAAGGCCATGAAAGGCATGATCGCACGGCTCACCGCGCTGGCAGGCGCACTCGCCGTTTCGACGGCAGCTTGCGCGCAGAATTACGATATCGCGCTGAATAATGGCCGCGTGATCGACCCTGAAACCGGACTGGACGCGATCCGCCATGTCGGTATCCGGGGCGATGAGATCGTCACCATTTCCGAGACACCGCTTTCCGGTACGCGCACGCTCGATGTCAGCGGACGGATCGTCGCGCCGGGCTTTGTTGATCTGCACGCGCACGGCCAGAACATCCTGTCAGGCCGCGTACAGGCGCTTGATGGGGTGACCACCGCGCTGGAGCTGGAATCCGGCGTGCTGCCGGTGGCAGACTTCTATGAACGTGCCGAGGCCGAAGGCCGACCGATCAATTTCGGTGCCGCGTCGAGCTGGGCGCATGCCCGCATAGCCGCCGTGATGGACACAGAGCCGGATGCGGATACGTACTGGTTCTTCCGCTATATCGGCGATCCGCGCTGGCAGAACGAGCTGGCGGACGATGAGCGCCTTTCGGCGATCCTGCGCCATATCAGCAACGGAATTGACGAGGGCGGGCTGGGGATCGGTATCCTTCTGGGTTATGCGCCTGGTATTGGCCGTTCGGAATATCACGCCGTCAACGCGCTTGCCGCAGCACGCGATGTGCCGACCTTCACCCATGCGCGGTTCCTGAGCGCTATCGAGCCGCAAAGCTCGTTCGAGGGCTTTCAGGAGATGGTGGCCGTGGCCGCCGCCACCGGCGCCCACATGCATATCAGCCATCTCAACTCTATCAGCCTGTCCGATATCGACCGCATCGCGGAGATGATAGAGGGAGCGCAGGCGCGCGGCGTCAACATCACCGTGGAGGCCTACCCTTATGGCGCAGGCGCGACGGGTATTGGCGCGGCGATGTTCCGCGGCGAGAACTGGCGCGAACGCATGGGCGGTATCCGCTATTCCGACTTCACCGTACAGGGCGAACCTCTGAACGAAGAGCGCTTCCATGACCTGCAGGAGAACGCGCCGGGCACCGGTATTGTTGTCCACTTCCTCAACCCTGATGAACGCCCGGAACATCAGGCCTATCTGGACCGCTCCATCCTCTTTCCCGGTGGCGCGATTGCCTCTGATGGCGGGCCGTGGGCGCTGGGCAGCGACCGCCTGATGGGCGATGTCTGGCCGCTGCCTGAGGATGCCCATTCCCATCCGCGCAGCGCAGGCACCTATGGCCGCTTCCTGCGCATCTATGCGCGTGAGCGCGGCGTAATCGATTGGCCGGAGGCGGTCGCCAAGGCAAGTTATTACCCCGCCCGCATCATGAGCGATTCCGTACCCCAGATGCGCCGTAAGGGCCGGCTCCAGCCGGGCATGGATGCCGATATCGTGGTGTTCGACCCTGAAACCGTCTCTGACCGGGCAAGCTTCGAGCGCCCCGCCCAGACCACAATCGGATTTGACTATGTGATCGTGAACGGGGTGGTGCTGGTGGATGTGGGCGAACTGGACCCCTCTGTCCTGCCCGGCCGGGCCATACGTGGCACGGTCGCCAGCCTTGGCCAGGACTAGCGGCTCGCATACTCATGAGGCGGGCAGGCCTGCTTGCCTCATGCTGCGCCTGCGATAGACTGCGCGCTTTCCTGCCTATCATCATCTGGAGACGCGTGCTGTGACGGGCCAGGCGGCCGATATAATCTGGTCAGCCCGGCGTGTGGTTGTGAAAGTCGGCTCGTCCCTGCTGATCGACCCGGCGACCGGCGGCCCGCTGACGGCGCGTTTTGCTGCGTTGGCGGGCGATATCGCCACCTTGCGCGATGCCGGTACGCAAACCGTGCTGGTCTCTTCTGGCGCGGTGGCGCTGGGCCGCAGGCGGCTGAAACTGGCGGACGGCAAGCTCACGCTCGACATGAAGCAGGCCGCAGCCGCCGCGGGCCAGACCGCCCTCATGCAGGCTTGGAACGGCGCGCTGGAACCGCACGGCCTGCCCGCCGCACAGGCCCTGCTCACCTGGGATGATATGGAGAACCGGCGCCGCTGGCTGAATGCCCGCGCTACGCTGGAGGCGCTGCTGGCCGCCGGGGCCGCGCCTGTGATCAACGAGAATGACACGGTCGCGACGGCTGAGCTGCGCTATGGCGATAATGACCGGCTGGCTGCACGCGTGGCCCAGATGGCCGATGCCGATGCGCTGATCCTCCTGTCCGATGTGGACGGGCTATACAGTGCCGATCCCTCCCGCCATGCCGGGGCAGGACTAATAACGCAGGTTGAGGCGATCACGCCCGAAATCGAAGCGCTGGCGGGCGGCGC